>NZ_JAGPXV010000779.1:0-2435 GCF_018070405.1 Micromonospora sp. D75 | reverse complement strand
GTGCCACGGCGAGCGGGCCGCCCGCAGGTACGCCGGCACCGGCGCGCTCACCCCGGGGGCGGGTTCGGGTCGGCCCGGTGTGAGCCGCAGCGGCACCACACCGGCCCAGTACGGCAGCGCCTCGTCGGCCGGCTCGTCGTTGACGCCGCCGGTGCGCACCCGTACCGACACTTCCCGCAGCGGCAGCGCCAGCACCGCCGTCTCGGCCAGCTCGCGCCGGTTCGGCGGGCGGCTCTCGGCGGAGCGCCCGGTGGCCACCTTCTCGATCAGCGCGGTCATCACCGCCGCCTTCTCGTCCGTGTCCTCGACCAGCCGGGCGGTGCCGTGCGCCACCACGGACCGGTAGTTGGCGCTGTGGTGGAACTGCGACCGCGCGTAGACCAGCCCGTCGAGGTGGGTGACGGCGACGCAGACCGGCAGCCCGGCCTCGCCCCGGGCGGCCAGCAGTGGCCGGCTGCCGGTGGAGCCGTGCAGGTAGAGCGTGTCGCCGACGCGCACGTGCAGGGTCGGCAGGACGCGCGGCTCGCCGTCGACGGTGAACGACAGCGCGCAGTGGTACGCCTCGTCGAGCAGCGCGTGCGCGGTGGCCGCGTCGTAGCGCATCCGGTCGCGGACGCGGCTGGCCGTGGTGCGGGGGGTCGGAGGGTACATGCGACATCCCACCTTTGTTCTAGTACAATCGCCAAACTGTGGCAGCACGTTATCAGGTCAGCGGGTCCACGTCGGCCGCGATTTCGGCCAGCGTCGAAACCGGCATCCGCAGCGGCGCGCTCGCCCCGGGCGACGCCCTGCCCGCCGTCCGGGCGCTCGCCGCCGACCTCGGCGTCAGTCCGGCCACCGTCGCGAAGGCGTACCAGGAACTGCGGCAACGTGGCCTGGTCGCGACCGCCGGCCGGCACGGCACCCGGGTCCGCCCCCGCCCACCGGTGGCCGCCCGCCGCGCCGCGCTGCTGCCCCCGCCGCTGCCCGGCGGCCGCGACGTCTCCGCCGGCCAGCCCGACCCCCGGCTGCTGCCCCCGCTCGGGCCGCACCTCGCCGCGCTCGCCGCCGACATCGGACCCCCCGGCGGGTACGCGACCGACGCCGTGCTGCCCGACCTGGCCGCCCTGGCGAGGGACCGGCTCGCCGCGGACGGGGTGCCGCCCGGCGAGCTGACAGTCACCGGCGGCGCGCTCGACGGCATCGAACGGCTGCTCGCCGCCCACCTGCGCCCCGGCGACGCGGTGGCGGTGGAGGACCCGGGCTGGGCCAACCTGCTCGACCTGATCGCCGCGCTCGGGCTGCGTACCGTCGGGGTGCCGGTGGACGACGACGGCCCCACAGTCGGCGGCGTCCGCGCGGCGCTGGCCGCCGGGGTCCGGGCGCTCGTCGTGACCAGCCGGGCGCAGAACCCGACCGGCGCGGCCGTCTCCACCGACCGGGCCGACGCGCTGCGGACACTGCTGGACGGCCGCGCCGACCTGCTGCTGATCGAGGACGACCACGCCGCCGAGCTGGCCCGCGTACCCCTGCATCCGCTCGCCGGGGCGACACCGGCGTGGGCCTTCGTCCGGTCGGTGAGCAAGCCCTACGGGCCCGACCTGCGGCTCGCGGTGCTGGCCGGCGACGAGGCCACAGTGGCCCGGGTGGCCGGCCGGGCGCGGGTCGGCGCCGGCTGGGTGTCCACGGTGCTGCAACGCCTGGTGGTGTCGCTCTGGCGCGACCCGGCCACCGCCGAGCTGGTACGGCGCGCGGCGGACAGCTACGACCGGCGGCGCGACGGGCTGGTGGCCGCGCTTGCCGCGCGCGGGGTGGCCGCGCACGGGCGTACCGGGATCAACGTCTGGGTGCCGGTGCCCGACGAGACGGTGACGGTCACGACGCTGCGCGACGCCGGATGGGCCGTGGCGCCCGGCGGCCTGTACCGGATCGCCGCCGCGCCCGCCGTGCGCGTCTCGGTGAGCGCGCTGGACGAGGCCGACATCCCCGCGCTCGCCGACGCGCTCACCGCCGGAAGGAAGGGCCCCTTCTTAACGCATTCGGTATAGGAAGGGCCCCTTCTTAACACCTCCGGGCGAGCGCGGCGGGCCACTCGCGTGCGCGCCGCCGGACGGGGTAGAACGATCGGCATGGCCGAGACCGAGAGCGCACCCGGAGCGCAGGAGTTCATCCCGCCGTCGGCGGACACCATCGACGAACTGCGCGCCGCGGCGGGCGACTGCCGGGGCTGCGAGCTGTACCGGGACGCCACCCAGACCGTCTTCGGCCGCGGCGACGAGCACGCGCGCGTGGTCTTCGTCGGCGAACAGCCGGGCGACATCGAGGACCAGAAGGGCCTGCCGTTCGTCGGCCCGGCCGGGCGGCTGCTGCGCAAGGCCGTCGACGACGCGGCGCTCGACCCCGCCCAGATCTACCTCACAAACGCGGTCAAGCACTTCCGGTTCGAGCTGCGCGGC
>NZ_JAGPXV010000778.1:0-2444 GCF_018070405.1 Micromonospora sp. D75 | reverse complement strand
GCCCCGGGTGATCCGGGCCCGCTCCCGGGTCACCGCGTTCGCGTTCTGGGACCTCTCCACCTTCATGATCAACGGCGGCCTGTTCGTGCTGCTCGGCACGCAGGTGCCGCGTTCACTGCGCAGCATCACCAGCCACTCGCCGGCCGCGTCGCTCGGCATCGCGGTGCTCGTCGCCCTGGTCGTGGTGATGATCCGGCTGCTCTGGGTGCACCTGTCGGTGTCGGCGCTGCAACGGGCGGACCGGCGGGAGTCGAGCCGGGCGCGGCACTTCGACTTCCGCATGCGTACCGCGGTGGGCTGGGCCGGGTTCCGCGGCGCCGTCTCGCTCGCCGCCGCGCTGGCCGTGCCGGTCACCATGCACGACGGCAGCAACGTGCGCGAACGCGACCTGATCATCTTCGTGACCGTGGTGGTGATCGTGCTGATCATGCTGGTGCAGGGCACCACGCTGCCCGCGGTCGTGAGCTGGGCCGGCCTGACCGGCGACCGGGAACGCGACGACGAGGTGCGCTGGGCCCGGATCCGGGCCACCGAGGCAGCCCTGGAGGCGCTGCCCCGGGCCGCCAGCGACGTAGGTGCCACCCAGGACACGGTGGACCGGCTGCGCGCCGACTACGAGGACCACCTGGCCGCCGCGCGCGACCCCGGCGGCGAGGAGGCGGAGGGGGAGCGGGAGATGGCCCGCCGGCTGCGGTTGCGGGTGCTCGACCACAAGCGGCAGGAGATCACCCGGCTGCGCAACACCAGGCAGATCGACGACGTGGTGCTGCGGCAGCTCCAGGCGGCCATCGACATCGAGGAGATCCGCCTGCTCGGGCCGGAGATGGAGGAGTAAACCGGCCGCCACCCGGAGAGGGTGGCGGCCGGCGTGGCTCAGCGCGCGTCGACAGCGACGACCGTGTACGGGGTGGTCGGAGTCGGCGGGGTGGTGAACCGGCCGTTCGGCAGGTAGAGCCGGCCGAGCGCGGCGGCCACCGTGGTCGGCACGTCGAAGCCCGGGTCGGTGATGACGCCCCGGGCGACGCCGGCCGTGCCGGCGCGGTTCAGGTCGACCACGGCGACCTGGTTGAGGAAATTCTGCACCACGTACAGCCTGCGGCAGAGCAGCAGCAGGCCGTCACCGTTGAGGAACGTGGCGCCCGGCACGTCGACGGCGGTGGTGACGCCGGTGGCCGGGTCCACCCGGAACAGCGTGCCGGTGTTCGACTGCACGACGATCAGCGCGCGCCCGTCGGGCGTGGGCGCGATGCCGTTGAGGTTGACGCCGGTGCCGATCTGCTGGAAGTCACCGGTGAGCGGCAGTGTGGTGAAACCGCCGGCGGGCGGCAGCGTGCCGCCGTGTCCGAGCGGCAGGCGGTAGAGCACCGGCCGGTTCGAGTCGGTGAACCAGGCGGCGTCGCGGGTGAGCGTCACGTCGTTGACGAACGTCGGCGCCTCGGCGAACCGGTAGCTCGCGAGCACGGCGCCGGTGCGGGTGTCGACGACCCGGGCGTCCCCGGCGGTGCCGCCGGCGACGAAGAGCCGGCCCCGCGCGTCGACCTTCAGGCCGAGCGACGGGGTGCCGGTGGCGGGGCTGACCTGCTTGCCCGCCCCGGTGATCAGGTCGGCGCGGTAGATCTCACCGGTGGCCCGCGACCCGAACCAGGCGTAGCGGCCGGCGGCGGCGACGCCCTCCGGCTGGAAGCCGTCCGGCAGCGCGATCACGCTCGGGCGGCGGTCGTGGGCGGCGGCGGGGGCCGGGGCGGCGGTGGTGACGAGGGTGGCGGCCAGGGCGACGCCGAGGACGGTCCTGATGCGTCGGTTCACTGTGGTCCTTCCGGACGAAACGGTGGAACAGGACCTGCCCCACTGTACGGTCGCCGGCCGGCGACCGCCGGGGACGCGACCCGGCACGGTGCTCCCGTGCCGGGTCACGCCGACTGTCAGCCGGCCGCGCAGGCCGGCGTGCCGGAGGGCGCCGTGCCGGTGCCCTGGAATCCGAACTCGGTGGTGCCACCGGCACCGACCTGACGGTTGTAGTCCACGTTGCGGAACGTCACCGCGCCGGTGGTGCCGCTGGCCTGCGCGCTCCAGGTGTTCGTGACCGCCGAGCCCGACGGCACGGTGAGCGACACGGTCCACCCGTTGAGCCCGCTGGAACCCGCGGTGATCCGTACGTTGGTGACGAAGCCGCCCGGCCACTGGTTGGTGGTGATCGTGGCGGTGCAGGCGCCGGTCGGCGGCGGAGTCGTCGTCGGCGGCTCACTGGTCGGCGGCGTGCTGGTCGGCGGCGTCGAGGTGGGCGGGGTGCTGGTCGGCGGCGCGGTGGTGGGCGGCGGGGTGCCGCCCTCGTTGAGCGCGTTCAGCACGGCGGTGTACGCCTGCTTCTTGTTGCCGCTGCCGTCGAACAGCAGCGGGGTGCCGCTGGCCCGCCACGAGTCGGTGTCGCGGATGCCCCACACGGT
>NZ_JAGPXV010000777.1:0-2445 GCF_018070405.1 Micromonospora sp. D75 | reverse complement strand
CCTGTTACTCCGCCGTAACCCCCGATGCAGTGACGCGACCTGGGAGTTGGATGTGAGCGAGCCGAACGACACGACCTTCGACATCGTCATCCTCGGAGGTGGTAGCGGCGGCTACGCGGCGGCGCTGCGTGCCGCCCAGCTGGACCTCTCCGTCGCCCTCATCGAGAAGAGCAAGCTCGGCGGGACGTGCCTGCACAACGGGTGCATCCCGACCAAGGCGCTGCTGCACGCCGCCGAGATCGCCGACCAGACCCGCGAGTCCGAGCAGTTCGGCGTGAAGGCCGAGCTGGTGGGCATCGACATGAAGGCGGTCAACTCGTACAAGGACGGCGTGATCTCGCGCCTGTACAAGGGCCTGCAGGGCCTGGTGGGCAGCAGCAAGAAGATCACCTTCGTGGCGGGCGCCGGCAAGCTGGTCGGCAAGAACGTCGTCGAGGTGGACGGCAAGCGCTACACCGGCCGTAACGTCGTGCTGGCCTCCGGCTCGTACGCGAAGAGCCTGCCCGGCCTGGACGTCGACGGCGAGCGGATCATCACCAGCGACCACGCCCTGACCCTGGACCGCGTGCCGTCCTCGGCGATCGTGCTCGGCGGCGGCGTGATCGGCGTCGAGTTCGCCAGCGTCTGGAAGTCCTTCGGCGTGGACGTGACCATCGTCGAGGCGCTGCCCCGCCTGGTCGCCGCCGAGGACGAGGAGTCGTCGAAGGCGCTGGAGCGGGCGTTCCGCAAGCGGAAGATCAACTTCAAGGTCGGCAAGCCGTTCGAGAAGGTCGAGAAGACCGACAAGGGCGTGAAGCTGACGATTCAGGGCGGTGACACGGTCGAGGCCGAGCTGCTGCTGGTCGCCGTGGGCCGCGGCCCGAACACCGCCGGCCTCGGCTACGAGGAGCAGGGCGTCAAGATGGACCGCGGTTACGTGCTGACCGACGAGCGGCTGCGCACCAGCGTGCCGAACGTCTACGCGGTCGGCGACATCGTGCCCGGCCTGCAGCTCGCCCACCGTGGCTTCCAGCAGGGCATCTTCGTCGCCGAGGAGATCGCCGGGAAGAGCCCGGCCGTGATCGACGAGGCCGGCATCCCGCGCGTGACGTACTGCGACCCGGAGCTGGCGTCGGTCGGCCTGACCGAGGCGAAGGCCAAGGAGCAGTACGGCGCCGACAAGATCAAGACGTACAACTACAACCTGGGCGGCAACGGCAAGAGCCAGATCCTCAAGACCGCCGGCCACGTGAAGCTGGTCCGGGTGGACGACGGCCCGGTGGTCGGCGTGCACATGGTCGGCGCCCGGGTCGGTGAGCTGATCGGCGAGGCGCAGCTCATCTACAACTGGGAGGCGTACCCGGCCGAGGTGGCGCAGCTCGTGCACGCCCACCCGACGCAGAACGAGGCTCTGGGCGAGGCGCACCTGGCCCTGGCCGGCAAGCCGCTGCACGCGCACGCCTGACACGACAACCGCGGCGTCCGGCGACGGGCGAGAATCCCACCAGGGAATGAAGGAGTCTGGAGAACATGCCGGTATCGGTCACCATGCCCGGGCTCGGCGAGAGCGTCACCGAGGGCACCGTCACCCGCTGGCTCAAGCAGGAGGGTGACACCGTCGAGGTCGACGAGCCCCTGCTCGAGGTGTCGACCGACAAGGTCGACACCGAGATCCCGTCCCCCGCGGCGGGCGTGCTGAGCCGGATCGTGGTCGGCGAGGACGAGACCGCCGAGGTCGGCAGCGAGCTGGCGGTCATCGCCGGTGAGGGCGAGGACGCGGGCGCGGCCCCGAAGCAGGAGGCCGAGCCGGCCACCGAGCCGACCGCCGCCGCCGAGGGCACCGGCCCCGAGCCGGAGCAGCAGGCCGAGGAGGCCGCCGCCGAGCCGGGCGCCGAGGCCGAGCAGCCGGCCGTCGAGGAGCCGGCCCAGCCGGCGGCGTCGTCGGGCGAGGGTACGCCGGTGACCATGCCGGCCCTGGGCGAGAGCGTCACCGAGGGCACCGTCACCCGCTGGCTCAAGCAGGTCGGTGAGACCGTCGAGGTGGACGAGCCGCTGCTGGAGGTCTCCACCGACAAGGTCGACACCGAGATCCCGTCGCCGGTCGCCGGCACGCTGCAGGAGATCAAGGTCGCCGAGGACGAGACCGCCGACGTCGGCGCCGTGCTGGCGATCGTCGGGGTGGCCGGCGCCGCGCCCGCGAAGGCGGAGCCGAAGCCCGAGCCCAAGCCGGAGCCCAAGGCCGAGGCGAAGCCCGAGCCCAAGCCGGAGCCCAAGCCGGAGCCGAAGGTCGAGGAGCCGACGCCGGGCGCGGCCTACAACGAGCCGGCCGCCGAGGCGGAGCAGGCCGCGCAGCCGGCCAAGGCCGAGGCGGCGGCCCAGCCGGCCGCGCCGGCCGCCACGCAGCGCCGGAGCGTTCCGGCCGAGCACGGCGAGGACGCCGCCGGGTACGTGACGCCGCTGGTGCGC
>NZ_JAGPXV010000776.1:0-2458 GCF_018070405.1 Micromonospora sp. D75 | reverse complement strand
ACCACGGTCGGCGCTGCCGTGGAGGGGCTCCAGCACATCTACGACGCGCCCGGCCGGATCGAGTTCTGCGTCGACGGGCTGCCGCTGAGCCTGACCGCGTTCAACGGTGTGACGCCCGGCAGCCTGTCGGTGCTGTTCACCGACACCACCTCCGGCATCACCACCTATGGGGCCAACCGGTCGCTGGCCGTCGGCGCGCCGGACGAGCAGGGCCGGGTGACGCTGGACTTCAACCGGGCCGTCAACCTGCCGTGCGCGTACACCGACTTCGCGACGTGCCCGCTGCCACCGACGGAGAACCGGCTGCCGGTCGCCGTCGAGGCCGGGGAGAAGATTCCGTACGGGCGGCTGGCGGCCGATCCCGCCGCCCGTTCCTAGCGCTCCGCGCCCACACCACTCGGGAGGAACGCCCATGACCTCGTCCGCCGACGACCCGATTGACGCCGACGCCGACGCGCTACGCAGGTTGCTGCGCCACCAGGCCAGCACCGTCACTGTGGTCACCGCCCCCGGTGCGCCGCCGGTGGGCTTCACCGCGACATCGTTCACGTCGGTGTCGCTGACGCCGCCGATCGTCTCGTTCTGCCTGAACCTCGGCTCGTCCACGTGGCCGACGCTGGCGCAGGCCCGGCACGTGGCGGTGCACCTGCTCGCACACGGCCAGCACAAGCTGGCCCATACCTTCGCCACGAGCGGCATCGACCGCTTCGCCGCTCCGACCCGCTGGCGGCCCGGGCCGAACGGACTGCCGATCCTCGACGGCGCCCTGGCCTGGCTGGCGTGCCGGGTCGTCGACCGGGTGGTCGTCGGCGATCACGCGGTCGTGCTGGCCGAGCCGGAGTTGCTCCGGCACGCCGATGTCGGCTCCCCGCTGCTCTACCACCGGGGTCGCTACGCCGGTCTCGCGGACGCTCCGGACGGCACGGCCCGTCGCGCCGCCGCCTGATCATCGGGCCGGCGTCTTGCGCCGGTCGTCGTCGACAGGGTCGCCACTGTGGGCCACCTGTCGGGAACCTGGCGAGGACCGAAGGAGGTCGTATGCGTGCGATCGTCGCCGCTCCGGGCACCGTCGACGGGTTCCGGGTGACCGATGTCCCCGAGCCCGAATGCGGGCCGGGGCAGGTGCTGGTCGAGGTGCGGCATGCCGCCGTCAACAACGGCGAGATCCGTCACCTCGACCTCTGGCCGGCCGGACAGGTGCTCGGGCACGACGCCGCCGGCGAGGTGCTGCGCGCCGCCGAGAGTGGCCCCGGTCCCCGGGTGGGCGACCGGGTGCTCGCCTTCGGACCGGGCGCGTGGGCCCAACTCGCGGTGTTCGACCTGGACAGCGTCGCGGTGGTGCCCCCCGATGTCGACCTGTCCGAGGTTGCCGCGCTGCCGATGGTCGGCCTCACCGCGCTGCGGACGCTGCGTGAGTCCGGTCCGCTGCCCGGGCGTCGCGTACTGATCACCGGGGCGTCCGGGGGAGTGGGCCGAGTTGCCGTCCAGTTGGCTCGGCACGGGGGCGCGTACGTGATCGCCGCGGTCGGGTCGGCGTCCCGGGGCGACGGGCTGGCAGCGCTGGGGGCCGACGAGGTGGTGGTCGGCCTGAAGGCTGTCGGCGACCCGGTCGACGTGGTGCTGGACACCGTGGGAGGCGCCCAGCTGGTGGCCGCGTGGGGTCTGCTCGCGCCGGGCGGGGTGCTGCACAGCATCGGCTGGGCCTCCGGTGAGCCGGCCGTCTTTCCGGTGAACTCGACCTTCGCCCCGGGCGCGTCCCGGACGCTGCGGTCCTTCGGCGACACCACCGCCCCGGCCGCCGATCTGGCGCTGCTGGTGGACCTCGTGGCTCAGGGGGCGCTGCGGGCGCCGATCGGCTGGCGCGGATCGTGGCGTCACCTCGGGGGCGCGATCGAGGCGCTGCGGGAACGACGGGTGCCGGGCAAGGTCCTGCTCGATCTGGACTGACTGTGACGGCGCAGCGGTGAGTGACCGGCGGATCGGTCCCGGCCCGGAGCGGGTCTAGGTCGACCCGCCGGACACATTCGGATCGGGCAAGTGGGAGATCGACGGGTGGGAGAGCAGACGGCGCTCCCGGCGGGGACCGTCCGCCTCCACGAGCGGCCTGTCGGACACATGTCAGCGGGGAACCGACGGAATCGCCGACTGCGGGTCGACCCCGGCGAACGCCAGCCCGATGACAAAGCCGGCGACCTCCTCCAACTGTCGTACCCGGTCGAGCGTTCCGAGGACCGCGGGAACTCCACCGACGTCTCGCACGAGCGACCCGACGACATCGAGTGCGCGCTCGTCGTCACCGCACATGGCGACCGTGACCGGTCCGGCATCGGGCGTCACCCACCGCTCGGCCGGGAAGAGATGGAAAGCCTTGACCACGTGCGCGCCGGGTGCGAGGGCGGCGATGTGGCCGGCGGCCGACCGGGCGGGTTCCGTCCGGCGGGTGCCGAGACCGTGCTCG
>NZ_JAGPXV010000775.1:0-2468 GCF_018070405.1 Micromonospora sp. D75 | reverse complement strand
GCCCAGCCGGGCCCGGTCGATGCTCACCGAACCGTTGGCCTGCAACGCGACCCGCTTGGCGATGTCCAGCCCGAGCCCGGTGGAGCCCTGGTCGCTCTCGCCCCGGCGCAGCGCCCGGTCCGGGTTCGGGATGCCCGGCCCGGCGTCGTCGATCCGGATCGCCACCCAGCCGTCCCGGCGGCTCACCGCCACCTCGAACGCGGTGCCCTGCGGCGTGTACCGGAACACGTTGCCGATCACCGCGTCCAGCGCGGCGGCCAGCTCGGCGCGCGGCACCGGCGCCGGGATGCGCAACTGCGCACCGACCACCCGGTGCGGGCGGTTCTGGTCCCCGGCCAGCGCCGACCAGAACACCATCCGGTCCCGCACCACCTCGCTGACGTCGCACGACGCCGGCGCCGACTCCTGGCTCACCGCCTTGCGGGTCGTCTTGATCAGCTGGTCGACCTCGCCCTCCAGCGTGACGATCGCCTGCCGGATACGCCGGATGCCACGCCGCCGGTCCAGCTCCGCCTCACTGAACGTGCCGATGCTCGTGTCGTCGGACTCCAGCGCCTCGGCGTCCAGCCGCAGCGCGGTCAACGGCGTCCGCAGCCGGTGCGACAGGTCGGCGACCAGCTCGTGCTCGTCGGCACGCAACGCCACCAGCCGTTCCGTCATCCGGTTGAACGCGTGCCCGGCCTCGGCCAGCTCGCGCGGTCCGGTCGGCTCGACCCGTACCCCCAGCTCGCCGTCACCCACCGCGAGCGCCGCCTTGACCAGGTCGCCGGTGGCGTCCACGGCCCGGGCCGCCACCCGGTCGACCACCACCACCGCCGCGCCGACCAGCGCCAGCGCAATCCCGAGCAGCAGCAGCCAGCGGCCCCCGCCCTCGTCGAGCGCCTCGTCGGGGACGAAGACCTCCACCACGGCGACCCGCTCGCCGAGCACCACCGGGTCCAGCCGCAGCACCCCGCCGTCCACCTCGGTCACCACCGAACGCCGCTGCGCGGCGGCGTCGGCGAGCGCTGCCGCGTCGGCCCGGCCGGCGGACTCGTCCGCCCCGATGCCGTGCACCACCGGGCGCAGCGCCGGGTCGTCGCCGGCCGCGGCGGCCACCGCCCGCTCGACAGCAGCGGTGTCGGTGCTCACCGCCAGGGCCCCGGTCACCAGCGCGGCGCGACGCGCGGCGTCGGCCAGTTCCGCCTCCCGGGCCCGGTCGGCGAGGGTGAGCCCGAGCGGGACGAGGAAGGCGAGCGCGATCAGGCCGCACATGCCGGCGGTGAGCCCGGCCAGCGTCAGCCTCAGTCCGGCGCCACCAGCCGGAAGCCGACCCCCCGCACGGTGCGCAGGTAGCGCGGCTTCGCCGCGGACTCGCCCATTTTGCGGCGGAGCCAGTACAGGTGCACGTCGATGGTCTGGTCCTCGCCGACCGATGGCTGCCGCCATACCTCCTCCAAGAGTTCCCGCCGGGACACTACCCGGCCGGGACGCGCGGCGAGATACGCCAGCAGGTCGAATTCCTTGCGGGTCAGCGCCAGCGGCTCCCCGTCCAGCACCGCGCTGCGCTCACCCACGTCGACCCGCAGGCCGCCGACCGTGTGCACGGCCGGCGCGACGGTACGGCTGGCCCGCCCGGCCCGCCGCAGCACAGTGGTGATCCGGGCGTCCAGGTGCGCGCCGGTGAACGGCTTGACCATGTAGTCGTCCGCCCCGGCGCGCAGCAGACGCACCACCGACTGCTCGTCGTCGCGGGCGGTGGCGATGATGATCGGCACGTCGGTGATGCCGCGCAGCATGCGCAGCGCGTCCGAGCCGTCCAGGTCGGGCAGACCGAGATCGAGCACCACCAAATCCGGTGTCTCGGCGGCGACCCGGCGCAGCGCGTCGAGCGCGGTGCCGACGGCGTGCACCGCGTGCCCCCGGTCGGTGAGCGACCGCAGCATGGCGCCGCGCACGACGTGGTCGTCTTCGACCAGCAGGACGGTTGCCACGTCAGCACCGTACTCGTCGTGGCAAGCCGGTCGCGTTGCGGCGGTCCGGCGAAGCGGGCAAGCTGGGACGGCGATGACGTTCACGCTCTTCCCCGACACCCGCCTCACGCTCGCCCGCGACGCGCTGGCCGGCCTGTCGGTGGGCGACGCCCTCGGCTCCCAGTTCTTCGTTCCCGGCCGGCGCCCGGACGACCTCGCCGCCGGCCGGCTGCCCGCGCCGCCGTGGGAGTGGACCGACGACACCGAGATGGCCTGCTCGGTGGTGGCCGAACTGGCTGCCGGGGCACGGATCGACAGGGACCGGCTGGCGTTGGCGTTCGCGCAGCGCTGCGAGCCCTACCGGGGGTACGGGCCGGGCGCGGTGAGGGTGCTGCGGCTGATCCGTACCGGCACGCCGTGGCCGGTGGCCGCCGCGTCCGCGTTCGACGGGCAGGGCTCCTGCGGCAACGGCGCGGCCATGCGGGTCGCGCCGCTCGGCGCCTGGCACGCCGACTC
>NZ_JAGPXV010000774.1:0-2477 GCF_018070405.1 Micromonospora sp. D75 | reverse complement strand
CGCCACACCCCCAAGACCATCCTTGGAGGGTGTGGCGCGACAACACCAAGAGCGGCAAGTAGAGCGTCAGCCGTGGGCCTTGCCCCGGCCGCCGGGGCCGAGCTTCTTGCGCGGGCGTACCGAGATCTCGATCGGGCTGCCCTCAAAGCCGAACTCCTCGCGGAGCTTGCGCTCGACGAAGCGCTGATACCCCGCGTCGAGCGGGCCGGTGGTGAACAGCACGAAGCGCGGCGGCGCCGCCCCGGCCTGGGTGGCGAACAGGATGCGCGGGGCGCGTCCGCCGCGTACCGGGTGCGGGGTGGCCTGGACCAGCGCGGTGAGCCACTGGTTGAGCTGCGCGGTCGGGATGCGCGTCTCCCAGCTCGCGAGGGCCTTGCGCAGCGCGGGTGCGAGCTTGTCGACGGCGCGGCCGGTCTTGGCGGACAGGTTCAGCCGGATCGCCCAGGGGATACGCCGCAGCTCGCGGTCGATCTCCTTGTCCAGGTAGTAGCGGCGGTCGCCGTCGACCAGGTCCCACTTGTTGAACGCGATGACCAGCGCCCGGCCGGACTCGACGACCATGGTGAGGATCCGCTGGTCCTGCTCGCTGATCACCTCGCTGGAGTCGATCAGCACCACGGCGACCTCGGCCGCCTCGATCGCCGAGGCGGTACGCAGGCTGGCGTAGTACTCGGTGCCGCTGGCCTTGCCGACGCGCTTGCGCAGACCGGCGGTGTCGACCAGCTGCCAGGTCTCGCCGCCGATCTCGACCAGGCTGTCGACCGGGTCCACTGTGGTGCCGGCGACCGAGTCGACCACCGCCCGCTCCTCGCCGGAGAAGCGGTTGAGCAGGCTGGACTTGCCGACGTTGGGGCGGCCGACCAGCGCCACCCGGCGTGGGCCGCGCGGCCGGTTCTCCACGATCGCGGGCGCCTCGGGCAGCGCGTCGAGGATGGCGTCGAGCAGGTCGCCGGAACCGCGGCCGTGCAGCGCCGAGATCGGGAACGGCTCACCGAGGCCGAGCGACCACAGCGAGGTCGCCTCCATCTCGATGGTGGTGGTGTCGGCCTTGTTGGCGATGCGGATCACCGGCTGGGCGCTGCGGCGCAGCATCTTCACCGCGGCCGCGTCCACGTCGGTGGCGCCGACCATGGCGTCCACCACGAACAGCACCACGTCGGCGGTCGCCACCGCGGTCTCGGCCTGGGCGGCGATGGCCGCGGCCCGGTCCTTGGCGTCGGGCTCCCAGCCGCCGGTGTCCACCACCGTGAACGCCCGGCCGTTCCACTGCGCGTCGTAGGGCACGCGGTCCCGGGTCACGCCGGGAATGTCCTCCACGACCGCCTGCCGGCGGCCGATGATGCGGTTGACGAGCGTGGACTTGCCCACGTTGGGGCGGCCGACCACGGCCACCACGGGCTGCGGGCCGGCCGGCTCACCGGAGTCGACCTCCGGCTCGCGCAGCTCCACCCAGCCTTCGAAATCCTGGCTCACGCGGCACCCCGCTCCGTGAGCATCTCGCGCAGGCGGGCCACTACCTCGTCGATGCCCAGCTCGGTGGTGTCCAGCACCACCGCGTCGGGGGCCTGCTGCAGCGGGTTGACCTTGCGGGTCGAGTCGAGGCGGTCCCGGCGGGCCAGGTCCGCGGCGGTCGCCGCGACGTCGGCGGCGTCCTCGGCGCTGCGCCGCTTCGCGCGCGCCGCCTCGGAGGCGGTCAGGTACACCTTCAGGTCCGCGTCCGGCGCGACCACCGAGCCGATGTCCCGGCCTTCGACCACGATCCGGCCCGCGTCGGCGATCACCCGCCGCTGCCGGTCCACCAGCAGCTCGCGTACGGCGGCGACGGCGGCCACCGCTGACACGGCGGCGGTCACCTCGGCGCCGCGGATGGCGGTGGACACGTCGGTGCCGTCGACCGTCACGGCGTACCCCTGGGGGTCGGTGCCGATGCGCAGGTCGGCCTCGGCGGCGACCTTTGCCACCGACTCGGCGTCGGTGAGTTCCACGCCGGAGCGCAGGACCGCCCAGGTCAGCGCCCGGTACATGGCGCCGGTGTCGAGGTAGCGGGCGCCGAGGCCCGCGGCCAGCCGCCGCGACACGGTGGACTTCCCCGAACCGGACGGCCCGTCCACAGCGACCACACATCGCCCGGCCGGTACGTTCTCCTCCACCGTTGTCCTCCTCAGCCCGTACCTCGCGGGTCGCCCGGATTCCCGGGCGCCGTTGAGCGGATGGTTCTGTCGTCAATCATGCCCGCGCCGCGCGGGCGTCCCGCCGGGCGGCACGCGCCGGCCCGCGGACCGCGTCGAAGCCTACCGGCAGCCGTACCCCGATCGGCGGGTCAGTCACCCACGGCCTTGAACCGGGCGGCGACCTCCGCGTTCGTCAGCCGCCGCAGCCGCCCGGTGCGCAGGTCGCCGAGCTTGATCGGACCGATCGAGGTACGGATCAGGCGGGACACCGGGTGTCCCACCTCGGCCATCAGGCGCCGGACGATG
>NZ_JAGPXV010000773.1:0-2478 GCF_018070405.1 Micromonospora sp. D75 | reverse complement strand
CCCGTCGCCTTGGCGATGATCTCCTTGGCCACCGAGTTCGGAACCTCGGCGTAGGAGTCGAACTGCATGCTGTAGCTAGCCCGGCCCTGGGTCTTCGACCGCAGGTCGCCGACGTAGCCGAACATCTCCGACAGCGGCACCAGGGCCCGGACGACGCGAGCGCCGCTGCGCTCCTCCATCGCCTGGATGATGCCACGCCGGGAGTTGAGGTCGCCGATGACGTCACCCATGTTCTCCTCAGGAGTGGTGACTTCAACGGCCATCATCGGCTCGAGGAGAGCGGGGTCGGCCTTGCGGGCCGCCTCCTTCATCGCCATCGAGCCGGCGATCTTGAACGCCATTTCCGACGAGTCGACCTCGTGGTACTGGCCGTCCACCAGGGTGAGCTTGACGCCCACCAGGGGGAAGCCGGCGAGGATGCCGTACTGCATGGCGTCCTGCGCGCCCGCGTCCACCGAGGGGATGAACTCCCGGGGGATGCGGCCACCGGTCACGGCGTTGGCGAACTCGTAGGTCGGGGCCTCGTTGCCGAGCGGCAGCGGCTCCACGCTGATGATCACGCGGGCGTACTGGCCGGAGCCACCGGTCTGCTTCTTGTGGGTGTACTCGACCTTCTCCACCGCGCGGCGGATGGTCTCGCGGTACGCCACCTGCGGCTTACCGATGTTCGCCTCGACGTTGAACTCGCGGCGCATCCGGTCGACCAGGATGTCCAGGTGCAGCTCGCCCATGCCGGAGATGACCGTCTGACCGGTCTGGTCGTCCAGCTTGACGCGGAAGGTCGGGTCCTCCTCGGCCAGCCGCTGGATGGCGGTGCTGAGCTTCTCCTGGTCGGCCTTGGTCTTCGGCTCGATGGCCACCTCGATGACCGGCTCCGGGAAGGTCATCGACTCCAGGATGACCGGGTTCGCCGGGTCGCACAGCGTGTCACCGGTGGTGGTCTGCTTCAGACCCTGCACCGCGATGATGTCGCCGGCCTGGGCGGAGCTGCGCTCCTCCCGCTTGTTGGCGTGCATCTGGTAGATCTTGCCGATCCGCTCCTTGCGGTCCTTCGTGGAGTTGATCACCTGAGAACCGGACTCGAGCGTGCCGGAGTAGATCCGGACGTACGTCAGCTTGCCGAGGTGCTTGTCGGTCTGGATCTTGAAGGCCAGGCCGGAGAACGGCTCGGAGACCGAGGGCTTCCGCTGCAGCGGGGTCTCGCCGTCGGTGGCCGTACCCTCGATCGCCGGGATGTCCAGCGGCGAGGGCAGGTACGCGACGACCGCGTCCAGCATCGGCTGGATGCCCTTGTTCTTGAAGGCGGTACCGGTGAGGACCGGGTTGGCCTTGCCGGCGATGGTGGCCCGGCGGATGGCGGCCTTGATCTCGTCGGCCGAGATCTCCTCGCCCTCGAGGTACTTCTCCATCACCGAGTCGTCGACGTCGGCGAGGGTCTCCATCAGCTTCTCGCGCCACTCCGCGGCGGAGTCGGCGAGGTCGGCCGGGATCTCCTCGACCGCGTAGTCCTCACCCTTCTGGGTCTCGCCGCGCCAGGTGAGCGCACGCATCTCGACCAGGTCGACCACGCCGATGAAGTCGGACTCGGCGCCGATCGGGATCTGGAGCACCAGCGGGGTGGCGTTGAGCCGGTCGATCATCATCTGCACGCAGCGGAAGAAGTCGGCGCCGGTCCGGTCGAGCTTGTTGACGAAGCACATCCGGGGGACGTTGTACTTGTCCGCCTGCCGCCAGACGTTCTCCGTCTGGGGCTCCACGCCGGCCACGCCGTCGTAGACCGCGACCGCACCGTCCAGAACCCGCAGCGACCGCTCGACCTCGACCGTGAAGTCGACGTGGCCGGGCGTGTCGATGATCTGGATCGTGTGGCCCTTCCACTCGCACTTGGTGGCGGCGGAAGTGATGGTGATACCGCGCTCCTGCTCCTGCTCCATCCAGTCCATGACGGCGGCGCCCTCGTGGACCTCACCGATCTTGTACGTGATGCCGGTGTAGAACAGGATTCGCTCGGTGGTAGTGGTCTTACCGGCATCGATGTGGGCCATGATGCCGATGTTGCGTACGTTGGCGAGCGCGTCTGCGGCGGCCACTTCAATCCCTACTTATCGTCGTCTCGACACAACTGGTGGCGGTTCCGGCGCCTGCCGGCGCCGGAACCTCAGGTGTTACCAGCGGTAGTGCGCGAAGGCCTTGTTGGACTCGGCCATCTTGTGCGTGTCCTCACGCCGCTTGACGGCGGCGCCGAGGCCGTTGCTCGCGTCCAGCAGCTCGTTCATCAGCCGCTCGACCATGGTCTTCTCGCGCCGGGCCCGGGAGTAGGTCACCAGCCAGCGCAGACCGAGCGTGGTCGCGCGGGACGGCCGGACCTCGACCGGAACCTGGTAGGTGGCGCCACCGACACGGCGGCTGCGCACCTCGAGGGTCGGCTTGACGTTGTCCATCGCGCGCTTGAGCGTGACGACGGGGTCGGTGCCGGAC
>NZ_JAGPXV010000772.1:0-2493 GCF_018070405.1 Micromonospora sp. D75 | reverse complement strand
TGTGAGGCGGCCGGTGCGCGGCCGTCGGCTGCTCGCGGCTGGCGTGGCGGCGTTGCTGGCGGTGACCGGCTGCGGCGGCCCCACGCCCGGCCCGGCCGACGCGGCCGACGACGGGCAGCCCCGGTACGGGCAGGCGCCGGCGCCCGGGAAGGACGTCACGCTGCAACCGGACGTGGTGCTGGTCGGCGGCGGCAGCCGCACCGTGCGGTCGGTGAGCCCGGACGGGCTGACCTGGCGGCTCGACCCCGGCGCGCGCGACGCCGACCGGCTCGCGCCCGGCCGGGTCATGTTCCTCACCGGGCGCGGCGTGGGCCGGGTGCTCGACCTGGCCGAGGAAGGCGGCGACCTGGTCGTCACGATCGGCCCGGTCACACTCACCGAGGTGATCCGCGACGGCACGTTCGGCGGGGACGACGTCACCCTCGACCAGCCGACCGTCTACGTAGCAGGCGAGCCGTCGTGGACCCGGGACGCCGCGGCGGCCGGCGGCACGCTCGGCCGATCCCGGCCGCTCGCCGTCGCGCCCGCGCAGCCGCCGCCCGCGCCGGGCGGGCAGGCCGCCGCGAGCGCCCACGGCTACCGGGTACGGACGTTCTGCTGCGCCGGTGGCGTCGGCACGCACTTCACGTACGACGACGGCGGCGTCCGGCTCGCCGGCACCGTCACGCTCACAGTCGGCCGCCCGGCCGCGTCGTTCCACCTGGCCATCGGCGCGGGCAAGGTGACCCGGGCCGAGCTGGAGATCGGCGGTGGCTTCGGCATCAAGGTGGACTTCACCGCCGGCGTCGACGGCGGGCAGAACCACCGCAGGACGTTCCCGGTCCCGGTCGACATCGCGTTCCCGATCGGGCTGGTCGCCGGCCTGCCGCTGTCGTTCACGGTGAGCCAGACGCTGGAGGTGGCCACCGCGTTCGGCGCGAAACTGGGCACGTTCCGCGGCTCCGGCGAGTACGCCCTGGCCGGCAAGCTCGGGTTCGGCTACGCAAACGGCCAGGTGGGGTCGCGCGTGACGGAGGGCTTCGCGCGCCGGGTGAGCCTGCTCGACTCGCTCACCGGCGTGCCGGTCGGCGTGATGGGGCTGGTCGTCCGGCACGGCGTGCGGTTCACCATGGGGATCAGCGCGTTCCTGTTCACCGCCGGCATCTGGTTCGAGCTGGTCACCTCGTACGGGGCCACGATCGGGTCCGCGCTCGGCGCCCCGTACGCGGTGTGCCGGGGCGTCGGCCTCGGCGTACGGGCGAGGTTCGGCATCGGCTACCGCATCCTGGAACCCGTCGTCCAAGTGATCAACAAGTTCCTCAGCCTGCTCAGCCCGTCCCGGGCGCCCCGGATCCCGCCGATCGCGGCGACCAGCGGGCCGAGTTGGAGCGCCGACGTACCGCCGCTACCGCAACCAGGAGGTGATCCCGCCCGTCTCGATATGCGGACAGGTTCCGGGCTAGGCCGCGCCGACGCTGGGTTCGGGGGCGCGGCTGTGCCACCATCCCGCCATGGACGCCGCACTGGTCGGCCGCGACGCGGTCGTCGAGCGGGTGTGGCGCGCCCTGGCGGCGGGCACTCCGGTGCTCCTCGACGGTCCCAGCGGCATCGGCAAGACGACGCTGTGGCGAGCAGTGCTCGACCACGCCCGGCGCACCGGCTGGCGGGTGCTGTCCGCCGCGCCCACCGAGGCCGAGAGCGCGTTGCCGTACGCGGCGCTGGCCGACGTGCTGCGCCCGCTGGCCGACGCGCTACCGGGGCTGCCGGCGCCGCAACGCGCGGCGGCCGACATGGTGCTCCTGACCGGCGAGCACGACGGCGCGGCGGTCGACGAACGGGCAGTGGGCGCCGCCACCCGCACCCTGCTCGACGCGGCGGTCACGGACGCGCCCCGGCTCCTGCTCGCCGTCGACGACCCGCAGTGGCTGGACCTGCCGAGCGCCCGGGCGCTGCGGTTCGCGCTGCGCCGGCTGTCCCGGTGGCCCGCCGTCCTGGCCACCCACCGCACCGGCGAGACCCCGGCGACGCCGGTGCCGCTCGGGCTGGACGACGACCCGACCGGCCGGCACCCGCTGCTGCGCGCCGACGTACCGCCGCTGCCCGCGCCCGACCTGCACCGCATCCTTCAGGCCCGCCTCGGCGGCACGCTCAGCCGCCCGCTGGTCGAGCGGCTGGCACGCGACGCCGACGGCAACCCGCTGCTCGCCGTCGAACTGGCCCGGGCGGTGCTGCGGCTGCCCCGCCCACCCGCGCACGACGAGGACCTGCCCGTACCGTCGTCGCTGCGCCGGCTGCTCGCCGAGACGCTGCGGGCGCTGCCCGGCCCGAGCCGGGAGGCGGTCCGGCTGGCCGCGCTGCTGACCGTGCCGGACATGCGGGACCTGACGGCGGCGGGCATGCCGCCCGGCGCGCTGGACGCGGCGGAGGACGCCGGGCTGGTCGTGGTCACGCCGAGCCGGATCAGCTTCGCCCACCCCCGGTACGCCGCGGCGGTCCGGGAGAGCATCCCGCCGG
>NZ_JAGPXV010000771.1:0-2487 GCF_018070405.1 Micromonospora sp. D75 | reverse complement strand
GGTTAGGGGAGGTGGGACAGGGCGGTCAGGAGGGCGTCGACCTGGGGCTCGGTGGTGCCCAGGCCCAGGCTGGCGCGCAGGGCGGTCGGGGGCAGGTCGGTGCGGCCGGTACGGGCGGCGGCCTCGGCCAGCAGGCGACGGGTCAGCGGGTGGGCGCAGAACAGGCCGTCCCGTACCCCGATCCGGTGCCGGCTCGCCAGATGCGCGGCCACGTCGGCGGAGTCCCGCCCGGCGACCACGAAGCTGACGATGCCCACCCGTGGGGCGTCCGGGCCGAACATGCGCAGCTCGACCACGTCGGGCAGCGTGGCGAGGCCGCGGCGCAGCCGGGTCAGCAGCGCCTGTTCCCGTACGTGCAGCGCCTGCCGGTCGGCCTCGCCGAGCGCGGCGCAGACCGCCGCCAGCGCCACCGCGCCGAGCAGGTTCGGGGTGCCGGCCTCGTGCCGGGCCGGGCCGGTGGTCCACCGCACCTCGTGCGTGGCCGCGCCGACGTGGCTGGTGGCGCCGCCACCGGCCAGGTACGGCGGGGCCGCGTCCAGCCAGTCCGCCCGCCCGGCGAGCACGCCCGCGCCGAACGGGGCGTACAGCTTGTGGCCGGACAGCGCCACGTAGTCCACGTCCAGCGCGGCCAGGTCGACCGGGGCGTGCGGGGCGAGCTGCGCGGCGTCGACCAGGATGCGGGCGCCGTGCCGGTGGGCGACCCGGGCCAGTTCGGCGATCGGCCACACCTCGCCGGTGACGTTGCCGGCGCCGGTGACCGCGACCAGCACCGGCAGGCCGGGCCGGGCGTCGCGGGCCAGCTCGCCGAGCGCCGCCGCGAGGGACCGGACCGCGCCGGCCGGGCTGTCCGGCACCGGCAGGCGTACCGAGCCGCGCGGCCAGGGCAGCAGGTTGGCGTGGTGCTCGCCGCCGAACGTGATCACCGTGGTGCCCGCGGGCAGCGCACGGGCCAGCAGGTTCAGCGCGTCTGTGGTGTTCCGCGTGAAGATCACGTGGTCGTCGGGGCGGGCGCCGAGGAAGTCGCCGACGGTCTGCCGGGCCTGCTCGTAGGCGAGCGTGCAGCGCCGGGACAGCGCGCCCGCGCCGCGATGCACGCTCGCGTACCAGGGAAGGAGCCCGGCCACCGCGTCGGCCGCGGCCCGCGCGCACGGCGCGCTGGCGGCGTGGTCCAGGTTGATCTCCCCCGGTACGCCGAGCACGCCGAGCGGGTCGGGCCGGACCGGTGCGGGCAGCACTGGCGACGGGGGTACGAGAGTGAGGGTCATGCCGGAGCCTCCCGGGTCACAGGTGGACCCCGGGTGGTGCCGGGACGGGGTCCGCGCTTGCCCAGCACGCGGAGCGGCGCTGGGCCCGGTCATCACCCGGGGCACCCCACCGCGAACCTCGACGAGGGTTGCCGGCCAGCAAGCCGGGGCTTGACGCTGGCGCTCGTGACCTGTTCGGGAGCATAGCCGTAGCGTTCGGCCCGGACCAGTGGGTCGCGGGTGACTACGCTGACCGCATGGCCGACACCCCGCCCGGCGGAGCCCTGCCGCCGCCGCCCGCGCCCGCCGCCCCGTCGCCGGGAGGGCCGACGCCCCGGATGCCGCTGCGCCGACTCGGCTGGCGGCGCTTCCTCGCGCTGGCCGGTGTGGTGCTGCTGATCGCGGCCGGCGCGCTGTTCATGGTCTTCACGCTGGGCGAGAGCCTCGGCGCCGAGGCGCTGCTGGTGGGCCTGGTCGCGGCGATCCTGCCGGTGCCGGTGCTGGTCTCCTGCTTCCTGTGGCTCGACCGCTACGAGCCGGAGCCGTTGAAGTATCTGATCTTCTGCTTCGCGTGGGGCGCCTTCGTCTCCACCGCGATCTCGCTGCTGGTCAACGAGACCGGCGCGCGGCTGTTCGACGACCTGGGGCTGCCCGCCGCGCTGACAGCGGTGCTCGTCGCCCCGTTCATCGAGGAGCTGACCAAGGCGGCGGGCCCGCTCCTGGTGCTGATCTTCCGGCGCCGGGAGTTCTCCGGGATCACCGACGGCCTGGTCTACTGCGGGCTCTCCGCGGTCGGCTTCGCCATGGTCGAGAACATCCTCTACCTGGGCGGGTACGGCTACCGCACCGGCGTGGAGCAGTACGGCCCGGCCACCGGCGCGCAGCAGGTGATCGCGATCTTCATCGTCCGGATCCTGCTGTTCGGCTTCGCCCACCCGCTGTTCACCTCGATGACCGGCGTCGGGCTGGGCGTCGCGGCGCGTACCGCCGACCGGCGGGTACGGGTGCTCGCCCCGCTGGCCGGCCTGCTGCTGGCGATGATCCTGCACGGCACCTGGAACCTGCTGCCCTCGCTGGCCCAGGCCACCGGGCAGACGGTGATCGTGCTCTACGGGTACATCGGCGTGATGGTGCCGATCTTCTTCGCCATGGTGGGGCTGGCGATCTGGCTGCGCGCCTGGGAGGGCCGGCTCACCGAGCGCACGCTGCCGGACTACGTGCGGGCGGGCTGGCTCACCCCGCC
>NZ_JAGPXV010000770.1:0-2501 GCF_018070405.1 Micromonospora sp. D75 | reverse complement strand
GGCTGGTTGGGTCCGAGGACGGTCAGCTCCGCTGAACCGCTGCGGGCGGCGGCGGTAGCGGCGCGGCGCATCTCCCGGGCGGTCCACGAGCCGCGTGGGCCGCCGAGCAGCGCGATCCGGCGGTGGCCGAGCCCGAGCAGGTGCTCGATCGCGGCCCGGGCGCCCTGCCCGACGTCCATCATCACGCAGGGCAGGCCGGCGACCTGGCGGTTTATCACCACCACCGGGACCTCGCGGCTGACCTGCTCGATCAGGCTGTTGCTCATCCGGGGGCTGCACAGCAGCACGCCGTCGACCTGCTTGGCCAGCGCGTGGACCAGGTCCTCCTCGGCGACCGGGTCCTCGTTGGTGTCGGCGACGAACACGTGGTAGTCGCGGTGCCGGGCCTGCCCCTCCGCCGCCTTGATCAGCGGCGGGAAGAACGGGTTGGCGATGTCGGCCACGATCAGGCCGATGTTGTGCGTACGGCCGGTGATGAGGGCCCGGGCGGCCCGGTTGGGCCGGTAGCCGAGGTCCTCCGCGCAGGCCAGCACCCGGACCCGGGTCTCCGGGTTGACCAGGTGCGGGGCCGAGAACGTCCGGGACACGGTGGAGATGTGCACACCGGAGGCGCGGGCGACGTCCCGGATGGTGGCTGGCACGGCGGGCTCCCTCGTCCGATGTGGTGGGGGTCACGGGTGCCGCCCATTAATGCAAACGGTTGCGCCGGTGTCAACGGTCCATTGTTGCGGCTCGATTGCGGCGACGGTGCCGCTGGGCGCGCGAAACCTCATCAATGCGGATGGATAGGGCGGCTTGACCGCCATCCGTTGACGACGTATCCATCGTCGTGGTTTCTTCGGCTGCAAACCTTTGCAGCCGACTGCCGGGGAGGCCGACGTCATGTCACCACCGGCCCGGGAACGGGTCCGCCACGCCCTGGTCGGCGCCGGGGCGCGCGCCGAGATGTTCGTCCGCGCCCTGGCGCTCGACCACGCCGACACCGCCGAGCTGGTCGCGTTCGCCGACGTCAACCAGACGAGGATGGACGCGCACAACCGCTGGCTGGCCGAGCTGGGCCGGTCGCCGGTGCCCACGTACACGGCCGGCGACTTCACCGCGATGCTCGCCAAGGAGCGCGTCGACGTGGCGCTGGTGACCAGCGTGGACGCCACCCACGACGAGTACGTGACGGCGGCGCTGCGCGCCGGCTGCGACGTGATCGTCGAGAAGCCCATGACGGTCGACGCGGAACGGTGCCGGCGCATCCTGGACGCGGTCGCCGAGACCGGCCGCCGCGTCACAGTCGCGTTCAACTACCGCTACAACCCGCTGCACGAGCAGGTCCGGCGGCTGCTCGCCGACGGCGCGGTGGGCGAGATCGGGTCGGTGCACTTCGAGTGGCTGCTCGACGTGCGCCACGGCGCCGACTACTTCCGCCGCTGGCACCGCGACAAGTCCGTCTCCGGCGGGCTGCTGGTGCACAAGTCCGGCCACCACTTCGACCTGGTCAACTGGTGGCTGGACGCGCGCCCGGTCGAGGTGCACGCGTACGGCAGGTTGTTCTTCTACGGCGCCCACGGCCGCCGGCACGGCTACGCCCGCGACTACGACCGGGCGCACGGCTCCCCCGCCGCCGACGGCGACCCGTTCGCGCTGCGCCTGGCCGACCACCCGCGACTGCGCGAGCTGTACCTCGACGCCGAGGCCGAGGACGGCTACCACCGCGACCGCAACGTCTTCGCCCCCGGCGTGACCATCGAGGACGACCTCGCGGTGCTCGCCCGCTACGACACCGGCGCGACCATGACCTACCACCTGACCGCGTACGCCCCCTGGGAGGGCTACCGGGTGATGGTCAACGGCAGCCGGGGCCGCCTGGAGCTGGAGGTGACCGAGAGCGACCACGTCAGCCCGTCCGTCGCCGGTGCACTGAAGGGCGCGGCGCTGCACGGCGACGAGGCCGCCGTCGAGCGGGGCGCGGCCCGGCTCACGCTGCGCCCGTTCTGGGCGCCGCCGGTCCAGATCCCGGTCGAGGGCTGGACCCGGCGCGGGCACGGCGGCGCGGACACCCGGATGACCCGGGTGCTGCTCGGCGGCGAACCCGACCCGCTCGGCCGGGCCGCCACCGCCCGCGACGGCGCGCTCGCGCTGCTCACCGGCCTGGCCGCCAACCGCTCGCTGGAGACCGGCGCGCCCACCCGCGTCGCCGACCTGCTCACCCTGCCCTGACCGAGGAGCCCGCCCCCGTGCCGATCATCTCCCCCAGCGATCTGCTGCTGCCCGCCGAGCCCGGCCTGCGTGCCCTGGCCCGCGAGCTGTACGCGCTCGCCGCGCAGCAACCGATCATCTCCCCGCACGGGCACGTCGACCCCGGGCTGCTGGCCGACGACCAGCCGTTCCCCGACCCGGCCCGGCTGCTCGTCGTACCCGACCACTACCTGACCCGGATGCTGCTCAGCCAGGGCGTACCCCCGGCCGACCTGGGCGTGCCCAGCGTCGACGGCAGCCCGGTGGAAACC
>NZ_JAGPXV010000077.1:0-14566 GCF_018070405.1 Micromonospora sp. D75 | reverse complement strand
CGCCAACCCCGCCTCCCCGCAGCCGCTGACGGTCGACCTCGGCAGCGCCCGCCCGCTCGCCCGGGAGGGGCTGACTCTGCCCCCGTCGGCGGCCTGGCAGACCCGCACCCAGACCGTGGCGGTGCTCGGCTCCACCGACGGCTCGTCGTTCTCGACGCTCAAGGCGGCGGCGGGCTACACGTTCGACCCGGCGGGCGGCAACAGCGTGTCGATCGCGCTGCCCGCCGGTGACCGCCGCTTCGTGCGGCTGACAGTCACCGGCAACACCGGCTGGCCGGCCGGCCAGCTGTCCGAGTTCGAGGTGTACGCCTCCTGACCCGGCGCAGCGGGGCCGCCCCGGTCCCCGCCGCGCCACCGCACCCCCACCCCCGAACGCCTCTCCACCTCCCCCGGGAAGAAGGTGTCCGTCCACCATGTCCAGTCTCCGTACCGGAATCGTCGCGGTGCTCGCCGCGGTCGGCCTGGTCGTCACCGCGGCCCCCGCCCCACCGGCCCTCGCCGCCGGCGGCCCGAACCTCGCCGCCGGGCGCACCGCCACCGCCAGCAGCGTCAACGGCCCCTACGTCGCGGCCAACCTGACCGACGGCAACCAGGGCAGCTACTGGGAGAGCAGCGGCGCGCTGCCCCAGTGGGCCCAGGTCGACCTCGGCACCAGCCGCGCCGTCGACCAGGTCGTGCTGAAGCTCCCTGCCGCCTGGGAGGCCCGCAACCAGACGCTGTCCGTGCAGGCCAGCGCCGACGGCAGCGGCTTCACCACAGTCGTCGCATCCGCTGCCCGCACGTTCAGCCCGGCCGCCGCCAACACCGTGACGCTCGGCTTCACCGCCACCGACGCCCGCTACCTGCGGGTCGTGATCACCGCGAACACCGGCTGGGCCGCCGCTCAGCTCGCCGAGCTGGAGGTGTACGGCGCGGCCACCTCCTCGACCAACCTCGCGCTCGGCCGGACCATGACCGAGAGCGGTCACGCCGACGTGTACGGCGCGGGCAACGCCAACGACGGCAACGCGGCCACGTACTGGGAGAGCCCGAACAACGCGTTCCCGCAGTGGATCCAGGCCGACCTCGGCGCCGCCACCAGCGTCAACCGGCTGGTGCTGCGGCTGCCGTCCGGCTGGGGCGCACGCACCCAGACGATCACCGTGCAGAGCAGCACGAACGGTTCTGCGTTCGGCACGCTCGTCGGGTCCGCGTCGTACGCGTTCGACCCGGGCGGCGGCAACACCGTGACGGTCACCGTGCCCACCGCGTCCACCCGGTACGTGCGGCTGCTGTTCACCGCGAACAGCGCCTGGCCCGCCGGGCAGCTCGGCGAGCTGGAGGTCTACGGCCCGGTCACCGGCGACACCCAGGCGCCGAGCGCGCCCGGCAACCTCGCGTTCACCGAGCCCGCCACCGACCAGGTGCGGCTGACCTGGACCGCGTCCACCGACAACGTGGGCGTCACCGGCTACGACGTGTACGCCAACGGCACGCTGCGCACCACGGTCAGCGGCTCCACGCTCACCTACACGGACAGCCAGCCGGACAGCGCGACCGTCTCGTACCACGTGCGGGCGCGCGACGCCGCCGGGAACGTGTCGGCGAACAGCAACACCGTCACCCGTACCGGCAGCAGCACCGGCGGCACGAACCTGGCGGTCGGCAAGCCCGCCACCGCGTCGTCGATGGTGCACGTGTTCGCCGCCGCCAACGCCGTCGACAACGACGTCACCACGTACTGGGAGGGCGCGCCCGGCGCGTACCCGAGCACGCTCACCGTCGCGCTCGGCGCCAACGCCGCGATCAGCGCCGTCGTGGTGAAGCTCAACCCGGACCCGGCGTGGGGCGCGCGCACCCAGACGTTCCAGGTGCTCGGGCGGGAGCAGTCCGCGTCCGGGTTCACCAGCCTGGTCGGCTCCGCCACGTACTCCTTCAACCCGAACAGCGCCAACACGGTGACCGTCCCGGTCTCCGCGACCGCCGCCGACGTCCGGCTCCAGTTCACCGCGAACTCCGGCTCCTCCAACGGCCAGGTCGCCGAACTCCAGGTCATCGGCGTCCCGGCGCCGAACCCGGACCTCACCGTCACGGCGGTCACCGCCTCGCCGTCCGCGCCGGTGGAGACCGACGCGATCACGCTGTCCGCCACCGTGCGCAACGCCGGCACCGCGGCCTCCGCCGCCACCGACGTCAACCTCTACCTGGGTACGACGAAGGTCGGCACCGCCGCCGTCGGCGCGCTCGCCGCGGGCGCGTCGAGCACTGTCTCGGCCAACATCGGCGTACGCGACGCCGGCAGCTACCAGGTCACCGCGAAGGTCGACGAGTCGAACGCGGTGATCGAGCAGAACGAGGCGAACAACTCCCACACCAGCCCGACCCCGCTGACCGTCAGCCCGGTCGCCAGCTCCGACCTGGTCGCCTCCGCCGTCACCTGGTCACCCGGCACGCCGAGCGCCGGCGCCACCGTCTCCTTCGCGGTGACGCTGCGCAACCAGGGCACCATCGCGTCGGCGAGCGGCGCGCACGGCATCACGCTGACGGTGCGCGACCAGTCCGGCGCGGTGGTCCGCACGCTCACCGGCTCGTACAGCGGCACGATCGCGGCCGGTGCCACCGCCGGACCGGTGTCGCTCGGCACGTGGACCGCCGCCAACGGCCGCTACACGGTGCGGGTGGTGCTCGCCGACGACGGCAACGAGCTGCCGGTGAAGCGGCAGAACAACACCAGCGACCGGTCGCTGTTCGTCGGCCGCGGGGCGAACCTGCCGTACGACGCCTACGAGGCAGAGGACGGCACGACCGGAGGCGGCGCGCAGGTGATCGGCCCGAACCGCACCATCGGCGACCTCGCCGGGGAGGCGTCCGGCCGCCGCGCGGTCACGCTCAACACCACCGGCGCGTACGTCGAGTGGACCACCCGATCGGCCGCGAACGCCCTGGTGGCCCGCTACTCCATCCCGGACGCGCCGGGCGGCGGCGGGATCGACTCGACCATCAACGTCTACGTCAACGGTGTGCTGCACAGACCGATGAGCCTCACCTCGAAGCACATCTGGCTCTACGGCGCCGAGGCCGGCCCCAGCGACTCGCCGAGCGCGGGCGCGCCCCGGCACCTGTACGACGAGGCGAACGTGCTGCTCGACGCCACGGTCCCGGCAGGCAGCCGGATCCGGCTCCAGAAGGACCCGGCGAACAGCACCACGTACGCGATCGACTTCGTCAACACCGAACTGGTGTCGCCGCGCGCCAACCCCGACCCGGCCCGCTACAAGGTGCCGACCGGGTTCAGCCACGCCGACGTGCAGAACGCGCTCGACGCGGTACGGATGGACACCACCGGCACGCTGGTCGGCGTCTACCTGCCCGCCGGCACGTACGAGACGGCGCAGAAGTTCCAGGTGTACGGCAAGGCGGTGCAGGTCGTCGGCGCCGGCATGTGGTACACCCGCTTCCAGACGCCGCGCAACCAGCAGAACACCGACGCCGGTTTCCGGGTCGAGTCCTCGGCCAGCGGCTCGACCTTCGCCCACCTGGCGTTCTTCGGCAACTACACCAACCGGATCGACGGTCCCGGCAAGGTGTGGGGCGAACTGAAGGACGTGGACGACCTGACGCTGGACAGCGTCTGGGTGGAGCACACCGTCTGCGCGTACTGGGGGGTGAGTGTGGACGGGCTGACCATCCGGGACAGCCGGTTCCGCAACACCTTCGCCGACGCCGTGAACATGACCAACGGCAGCACGAACAACCTGGTCACCAACTCGGAGGGCCGGTCCAACGGTGACGACGCGTTCGCGTTGTTCTCCGCCACCGACCAGGGTGGCTCAGGCGGCAACCACGGCAACGTGTTCGAGAACCTGACCGCCACGCTGACCTGGCGGGCAGCCGGGCTGGCGGTGTACGGCGGCTACGACAACGTGTTCCGCAACCTGTACATCGCCGACCAGCTCACGTACTCGGGCATCACGATCAGCTCGCTGGACTTCGGTTATCCGTTCGTCGGGTTCGGCGCCAGCCCGCCCACCCGGTTCGAGAACATCTCGCTGATCCGCTCCGGCGGGCACTTCTGGGGCGCGCAGACGTTCCCGGCGATGTGGTTGTTCTCCGCGTCCAAGGAGTTCCGTGGCATCCGGGTGAGCGACGTGGACATCGTCGATCCGACGTACTCGGGGATCATGTTCCAGACCAAGTACAACGGCAGCCAGCCGGAGAACCCGATCACCGACACGGTGCTGACGAACGTGTCGATCTCCGGCGCGCGGCGCAGCGGCGACGCGTTCGACGCGAAGTCCGGCTTCGGCATCTGGGTCAACGAGATGCCCGAGGCAGGTCAGGGCCCCGCGGTCGGCGCGGCCACCTTCACCAACCTCCGCCTGACCGACAACGCCCAGGACATCAAGAACACCACCACAACCTTCACGATCACCCGCAACTAACCTCGCGGCCTCTCCCACCCCCGCGATCTTGCACTCTCGGCCCCTGCAATGCCGGATTACTCCTGGTATCAGGGGGCGCGAACTGCAAGATCGCGGGGGCTGCGGGGCGGCGCGGCGAGGGCGGCGCGTCGATCTTGGAGTTGTGGCGCCTCTGATAGTGGGGCGAAGCCGACGAGCTGTGGCACCACAAGTCCAAGATCGACGGGGGAGGTAGGTCCGCCGGTCAGTGGGGGAGGGCGGTGGAGAGGCGGCGGATCGCCTCGTCCATCTGCTCGGGTGGGGCGGCGGCGTACGTGAGGCGCAGGTGCGGGGCGGGGGGTTCGGCGGCGTACCAGGGGCGGCCGGGGAAGACGGTCACCCCCGCTGCCGCGGCAGCCGTGGTCACCGTTACGTCGTCGGCGTTGTCGGGCAGGCGTACCCACAGGTGCAGGCCGCCGCGCGGGACGTCGCGCGGCGCCAGCTGAGGCAGGTGGCGGTTCAGTGCGGCTAGCAGCGCCTCCCGGCGGGCCCGCAGGTGCACGCGCAGGCTGCGGCGGTGCCGGTCCCAGGCGGGCGCGGTCAGGAACTCCAGCGCGGCCTGTTGCAGCGGCCCGGCGACGAACAGGTCGTCGAGCAGGCGGGCGGCGCGCAGCCGGGCTCCGGCCGGCCCGCGCGCGCCGAGCGCGGCGATGCGCAGGCCGGGCGCTGCCGGTTTGGTCAGTGAGCGCAGGTAGACGACGTGCCCGTCGGGGTCGTCGGCGGCCAGCGGTGGCGGGGCCTCCCCGTCGATGGTGAGGTCGCGGGCGTAGTCGTCCTCGACCAGGAACGCCCCGGCCTCGCGCACCGCCTCCGCCACCTCGCCACGCCGGGCGGCGGACAGGGTCGCGCCGTGCGGGTTGGCGTACAAGGGCTGGCAGTAGAAGAGGCGGGCGCCGGTACGGGCGAACGCGGCGGCGAGCTGGTCGGGGCGTACCCCGTCGGTGTCGGCGGGCACCGGCACCACCCGCAGTCCGGCGGCGCGCGCGGCGGCGAGCGCGCCCAGGTAGGTGGGGGATTCGACGAGCAGCGTGTCGCCGGGTGTGGTGAGCGCCCGCAGCGTGGTGGAGAGCGCGGCCTGCCCGCCCGGGCAGATCACCATGTCCTCGGCGCGCAGGCCCCCGCCGGCCGCTCGGGCGAACCAGGCGCGCAGGTCGGCGCGTCCCTCGACCGGGCCGCGCTGCCACGCGGCCGGTTGCCGGGCGGCGCGGGCGAGCGCCGCGCCGAGCGCGGCGGCCGGCTGGAGGTCCGGGTCCAGGTAGCCGCCGGTCAGCGGGATCGCGCCCGACGGCGGTAGCGCCAGCAGCGCCTGCAACTCCTCCTCGCCGTCGCGCCGTGAGCCCAGCGCGACGGTCTGCCACGACAGGTCCGGCCGTGGTGGGTCGGCGCGCCGGTTCGACACGTACGCGCCACGTCCCGGCCGTGTCTCGATCAGGCCGTCCGCGACGAGCCGCCGGGTCGCCTCGGCGACGGTGACGGGGGAGACGTGATGGTGGGCGGTCAGCTCCCGTACCGACGGCAGTCGCGTGCCGGGGACGGCGTCCGCCGCCAGCGCACCCAGATGCCGGACGACACGCTCGATAGCGCTACCATCATTCATGACAGCACAGAGTAGCGCTACTGCACCAACGACGGTAACGGTGGGAGCGGGCGGCGGGGTTGCCCTCGGCGCGCTGGGCGTGCTGGCCTTCAGCATGTCGCTGCCGGCCACCCGCGTCGCGGTGCACACACTCGACCCCTGGTTCGTCGCGTTCGGACGGGCCGTCGGCGCGGCGCTGCTCGCGTGGGCCTACCTGCGGTTCACCGGCGCCCCACGCCCCACCCGGGACCAGTGGCGACGGCTGTCCATCGTCGCGCTCGGCGTCGTGGTCGGCTTCCCGCTGTTCACCTCGCTGGCGCTCACCACACAGACATCGGCGCACGGCGCGGTGGTGGTCACCGTGCTGCCCGCCATGACGGCGGTGTTCGCGGTGCTGCGGGCCGGGGAACGGCCGCCGCCGCTGTTCTGGATCGCCAGCATCGCCGGACTGGCGCTGGTGCTCGCGTTCCTCGCCGCCGGCGGCTCGATCCGCGGGACGCTGGCGCCCGCCGACCTGTACCTGCTCGCCGCCGTGGTGCTCTGCGGACTCGGGTACGCCGAGGGCGGCCGGCTGGCCCGCGAACTCGGCGGCGCCCGCACGATCTGCTGGGCGTTGCTGCTGTCGCTCCCGGTCACCGCGCCGGTCACGGCGGTTGCCGCTTTCGTCCACCCGCCGCACGGCGGCATCGCCGCCTGGGCCGGGTTCGGCTACCTCACAGTGGTGTCGATGTTCCTCGGCTTCTTCGCCTGGTACGCCGGGCTGGCCCGGGGCGGCATCGCCAAGGTCGGCCAGATCCAGCTCGTCCAGCCGGTGCTCACGCTGATCTGGTCGGCACTGCTGCTCGGCGAGGCGGTCACGCCCGGCGCGCTCGTGGTGGCGGGCGCGGTGCTCGCCTGCGTCGTGCTCATCCAGCGCACCCGGGGCGGCGCGACACCGTCGCGCGCCCCGGGCCGGTCGCCCTCAGCAGGGCGCGATGGTGCCGGTCACGCTGGAGACGTACGCGTGGCTGACGAAGTGTCCTGACGCGAGGCGGTTCCACTGGGTGGTGGTCCGGTACGGGCCGCTCACCGACTGGCCGCTGACCGAGCACTCGATCGGCACGTCGGCGTACGTGGCGGCCAGCCCGACGACCGGGTTGCTCGTGCTGGGACCGGAGCGGATGTTGAGCGGCCCGCTGCCGATGCGGCCGCGCGTGCCGGTGCCGGTCCAGAGGTAGGCGACGTCGACCCAGGCGTTGTCGGTCAGCAGCAGGCCGTCCCAGAACGTGCCGTCGGCGAGGTCGATGCCGGCCGGGCTGCCCACCACCCGTCCGAACTGGTCCCGCCCGCCGTTGTAGCCGCTCTGGTACGCCGCCTGCGCCTCGGGCCGGCCCTGCGGCAGGTCCTTCCACATCTCCCGGACACCGCTGGGGTTCCAGTAGTCGTCCTTGGTGTTCCACGGTCCGACGTCCCAGACCGGCGCGTACTCGCAGCGGCTGCGGGTGGTGGTGCAGACCCGCACGGTGTAGTCGCCGGTGTTCTTCGGCGCGAGTCCGCGGAACGAGGGCAGCGCGACGAAGTGATCCCGGGAGACGATCACGTGCCCGTTGGCGGTGGTGCCGCCGACCAGGCCCTCGCGGGTGGCGTACACCCGGTAGGTGAGGCCGGGCGTGGCGGCCGTGACGGCGGCGACCGAGTCGGCGGTGAGCCGGACCGTGCGCAGGCTGGGCGCGGCGGACGGCCGGTCGGCGGTGAGGACCACCCGGATCTGCACCCGGGTGACCGGCTGGTCGAAGACGGCGGCGCCGGTCACGGCCCGCCATTCGGTCCACGCGCCCGATCGCCAGCCGCGCGCCGCCACCTCGACGGCGCCGTCGCGGGCGGGGACTGCGACGACGTCGGCCCGGACCCGGTTGGCCGGTGCGGCGAGTGAATGCGGCGCGACGAGCAGCGTGCCCTCGGCCGCGATGCCGCGCCGGGCCGCGGGCCGGTACGCCAGGTCGGCGAGGCGCAGTTCCGTGCCGGTCCAGCGGACGTTGACGTCGTCGGAGTCGACTCCGGCCAGGTCGGCGCTCCAGGTGTTGCCGGTGGCCGGTGCCGCCAGGGGCGCGGCGGGGGCCGGGGAGGCGGCCAGGACGGCGGCGACCGCGCCGGCGACGACCGCCGGGGTGCGGGTCCCGCGGGATCGGGACATGGCGCTCCTCGTGGGGGCAGAGTTAGGCAGATGTCGATGTGAGGGTGAGGTGCAGGCAACCATCGATCTCGCCGCCCGTCAAGGTGGCGTCCCCGGCGTCCGGCCGCCCTGAGCAGTGCAAAAAACCTGCAAACGCTACCTCTTGCCCTGAGCGAAAGCGCTTTCATACGATCGCGTTACATCGATGTTTCGTTTGCGGCCCGGGCATCGCAGATGAACGACATCCGCCGGCGACGCGCCTGATCGCGTCGCGGCTCCGCACTATTCCCATTCGGTTGCTGCCGCGGCTCGGCGGCAATTCCCGCGTGCTCGAAAAAGGAATGAGGCGACATGAGAAGACCAGTCGCGCTGCGACTCCACGCGGCACTGGCCACGGCGGTCGTCGGTATCGCCGTCGCCGTGGCGCTCCCGTCCCCGCAGGCGTCGGCGGCGGCCGGCAGCGCCACCGGCTACGCCACCCAGAACGGCGGCACGACCGGCGGCGCGGGCGGGCAGACCGTACGCGCCACCACCGGCACCGCCATCCACGCCGCGCTCTGCGGCCGGGCCAGCAGCAGCACCCCGATCATCATCGAGGTGACCGGGACCATCAACCACGGCAACACCAGCAAGGTCTCCGGATCGAGCTGCAACACCGCCGACGGCGTGATCGAGCTGAAGCAGATCAGCAACGTCACGATCATCGGGGTGGGCAGCGGCGCCGTCTTCGACCAGCTCGGCATCCACATCCGCGACTCCCGCAACATCATCATCCGCAACGTGACGGTGCGCAACGTCAAGAAGTCCGGCTCGCCCACCTCCAACGGTGGTGACGCGATCGGCATGGAGAGCAGCGTCCGTAACGTCTGGGTCGACCACGTGACGCTGGAGGCGTCCGGCGGGGAGTCGGAGGGCTACGACGGCCTGTTCGACATGAAGGACGACACCCAGTACGTGACGCTGTCGTACAGCATCCTGCGCAACTCCGGCCGCGGTGGCCTGATCGGATCGAGTGAGAGCGACCGCGGCAACGGCTACATCACGTTCGAGCACAACCTGTACGAGAACATCGACTCCCGTACGCCGTTGCTGCGCGGCGGGATCGCCCACATGTTCAACAACCACTACAACGGGCTGCACGAGTCGGGCATCAACTCCCGGGCCGGCGCACGGGCCAAGGTGGACAACAACTACTTCCGCAACTCCAAGGACGTGCTCGGCACGTTCTACACCAGCGAGCGCGGCACCTGGCAGGTCAGTGGCAACATCTTCGACAACGTGACCTGGTCCTCGCCGGGCAGCGACAACTACCCGGCGGGTCCGAACGTGACCTCGACGACCACCGTGAGCGTCCCGTACTCGTACCGGCTCGACGCGGCGAGCTGCGTGCCGGACATCGTGCGGCAGACGGCGGGCGCGAACACCGGCCTGCGGGTGTCCGACGGCAACTGCACGCCGCAGTCCCCGGCGCCGACGACGCCGGGGCCGACCACGCCCGCACCGACCACGCCGCCGCCCGGGACGACCACCCCGCCGCCGTCCGGCGGGACCAACCTGAGCCTCGTCTCCGGCGCCGGCGCGGACGGGTCCAGCAAGGCCGACGGCACCAGCTACGGCAACGTGCGCGACGGCAACCTGAGCACGTACTGGTCGCCGTCCGGGTCGACCGGCACGGTCTCGATCAAGTGGGGCTCGGCCACCACCGTCTCCCGCGTGGTCATCCGCGAGCCGTCCGGCACCTCGGGCTCGATCGGGTCCTGGCAGCTCGTCAACAACGACACCGGCGCGGTGCTGGCCTCCGGCAACGGGGCCGGCCAGATCACCTTCGGCGCGACCTCGCTGAAGAAGATCAACTTCAAGATCAACAGCTCCAACGGTACGCCGAGAGTCGGCGAGTTCGAGACGTACGCCAGCTAGCAGTCACACACGAGCGGGGGCGGCCGATCCGGCCGCCCCCGCCCTTGTTGCGTGTCCCCGGTCAGAGGGTGAGCACGACGGTGGAGATGCTCCGCGCGCCGACGTTCACGGTGACCTGGTTGCCGTTCACGCCGACCGGCTGGCTCGCCGCGCTCGCGTTCTGCGACGTGGCCACGTACTCCGCCCGGCTGACGTTCTGCGGCGCCTGGATGATCGCGTTGTTCACCGCGCTGGTGGACCGGTTGAGGATCACCAGCGTCACCTTCCCGTCGCCCTGATAGGCCGTCACCTCCAGCGGCGACGCCTTGGAACTCTTGGTCAGGGCGACCCGCTGGTAGCCGGGACGCACGTACTTCGCGTACTGCGAGAACGCGTACCCGCGCTTGAGCGGCGCGCCCGCCACGGTGCCGTACGCGGACTCGCCGTCACCGATGAACGAGTAGTAGCGCTTGCCGTACCACCAGACGTACGCGCTCCAGTTCGACTCCATCGACTTGTGCACGGTGCGCATGATGTCGTCGAGCGTCTCGTTCCACGCGGCGGCGTTGGCCGGGTTGCCCCAGATGTTGGAGCCGCCGCCGTCGGCCTCGTGCAGGTTCCACTCGGTCATCCACACCGGCTTGTTGTACTGCTGCGCCAGCGTGTACGGCTTCAGCCGGCCGGACGCCTCGGTGCCGTAGAGATGTCCGCCGATGTAGCCGATGTTGTTGCGGGCGGCCGCGTCGTTGAGCGTCGGGTCGGTGTAGCCGTAGTTCAGGTTCACCGCCTCGGCGACCATCAGCTTGGTGTTCTGCACCTTGGCGCCCTGCTCCCGCACGAAGGTCTGGAGTTCGGTGCCGCTCCAGTCCATCGAGTCGTAGTCAGGGTGCCAGTCCGGCTCGTTCTGCACGGACGTGACGTCGATCGTCACACCCTGGTTGCGCATGTACTGGACGTAGCTGTTGAGGTGGTTGGCGTAGTCGTCGTAGTAGTCGGTGCGCAGCTTGCCACCGTTGATCCGGCTGTTGTTCGTCTTCCAGGCCGCCGGGGCGGTCCACGGCGACGCCATGATCTTCACGTTCGACCCGTACGACTTCGCCGTGCGCAGCGCGCTGACCTGGGTGCCCCACTCGCCGGACACCGGCGAGATGCCGGTACGCACGATGGACAGGCCGAGCTGGTTGGGGCCGAGCCCGACGAGCGTCTGCGTCTCGGCAGTCGACCAGGCGCCGCCCCAGATCGACACGGCGGCGCCGAACCCGTCGATCGTCTGGTAGCGGCTGGCGGTGTTGACGGTGATGTCCGCCGCCCCGGTCGGCGGCGGGGTGCTGGGCGAGGTGGTCGGCGAACTCGTCGGTGACGTGGACGGCGAGGTGGACGGCGACGTGGGCGTCGTGCCGCCGGTGCAGGTCACCCCGTTGAGCGCGAAGCTCGTCGGCGCGGGGTTGCTGCTGGTCCAGGCCCCGTTGAACCCGAACGACGTGCTGCCGTTCGTGGGGATGGACCCGTTGTAGTCGACGTTGCGGGCGGTCACCGCCGCTCCGCTCTGGGTGACGGTGGCGTTCCACGCCTGGGTGACGGTCTGGCCGGCGGCGTAGGACCAGGTGAGCGTCCAGCCGTTGACCGGGTCACCGAGGTTGGTGACCGTCACGTTCGCGCCGAAGCCGCCCTGCCACTGCGACGACACGGCGTAGGTGACCGCGCATCCGGCGGCTGCCGCTCCGGCCGGCAGCGCCGCGGCCATCGCGGTGGACGCCAGCAGGACCGCGCCGGCCGACAACACCGCGGTACGGGTCGTTCTGTGCCTTCTCATGCGACCTTCCTTCCTGGACGGTCCGGCTCAGCGCTGGAGGGTGAGCAGTCCGGGGCGGTAGGGCAGGAGGCCGTAGTCGCCGCCGGAGTTGGGGGAGCGGCCCTGGTAGAGCAGTTGGAGGTTGCAGGGGTCGACGGTGAAGGTCTGGTCCGCGGTGGTGCGGATCAGTTCACCGTGGCTGATGTCGTTGGTCCAGGTGGCGCCGCTGTTGGCCTTGCCGGCGAACGGGTTGGACTCGGTGGCGGCCTGCGGGGTCCAGGAGCCGTTCAGGCTGGTGGCGGTGAACGAGCGGAAGTAGCGGCCCTGCGAGCCGATCGCCTCGACGATCATCAGGTAGCGGGTCTGGCCCTGCAGCTTGTAGACCTGCACGGCCTCGAACAGGTTGTTCGTGCTGTCGGACATGATCGTGGTGTAGTTCGACCCGAAGCTGCCGGGGAAGTTCCCGATCGGCATGCTGGAGCGGTAGATCTTGCCGTTGTCACCGGCGAAGAACAGGTACATGTTCTGGTCGTCGGCGATCAGCGTCTGGTCGATCGGGCCGGTGCCGGAGCCGGAGATGCTGCCGGTGAACAGCGGCTGCGCCGACGACCACCCGTTCGGGTTGGTGGGGTCGTTGGAGGTGCGGTAGGAGAACGCGGTCGGTCCCCACTGGTACGCCAGGACCCAGATGTTGCGCGGCGCGAAGTAGAACAACGTCGGCGCCACGGTCCCCGACGACATCGCGTTCTGGCTGGCCGACGCCATCTGCGACCAGTTCGAGAACAGACCGAAGTTCATCGACCCCCACGACGACCCGGTGTCGTGCGTCGTCGCGTAGACCAGGTGCTGCCCGTTGTACGGCACCACCGTGAAGTCCTTCAACGACACCCAACCCGACCGCGGCTGCGCCAACGCGCCCGTCGACGACCACCGGTACGACGACGGCAGGTTGCACGTGCCACCCGGCGGCGGCGTGGTGGGAGGCGGCGTGGTGGGGTTGCCGCCACCACCGTCGACGCGGACGAGCTGCCACTGCTGGTTGGCGCCGTTCCAGTCGTCGTACTGGACGATGTTTCCGCCGTCGGCGGTCGAGGCGCCCTGCACCTCCACCACCTTGTTGCTGTTGCGGTTGATCAGCCGGATGTAGCCGCTGTCGGAGTCGGCCAGCCGGAACTGCTGGTTGGTGCCGTTCAGGTCGGACCACTGCACGATGCTGCCGCCGTTGGCGGTCGACCAGTTGTAGACGTCGAGCACCTTGCCGGACAGCCGGGACTTCAGCCGGTAGTAGCCGCCGCCGGAGTCGACGAACTGCCACTGCTGCTGGTTGCCGTTGTTGCGCGTCCACTGGGTGATCCGCGCGCCGTCGTTGGTGGCCAGGTTGTAGACGTCGAGCGCCTTGCCGCTGTTGCGGTTGACCAGGACGTACCAGGCGTTCGTGTCGACGCTCGCGGCGGCGGCGGGCGCGGACACGGCCGCCACGGCGGCGGCGCCGACGAGGACCGCGGCAGCGCCGGTCGCGACTACTCGCGGCAGCCATCCGCGCCGTCGCGGGGGCGACACCGTCGATGGGGATCTACCAAAAGCAAACATGTTCCTCCTCAGATCACACTTGTGAGCGCTAACAATTAGCACTGGCGCACTGACCCCACACCCGGCCTGCCACGCGGCCGTCCGCGCCCGCTCGGCGACCCATCGCTCCCGCCGCCCCGTGCCATCGACTGTGAGCGATAACACGCCGTTCGTCAAGTCGTAACAGTCGATGGAAGGCGGGCGCGTGACGTTACCGGCCCATGTCAGCTTCTCGACCCAGCACTACCGCTGCCCGCACCACGGCTCGACAGTGCACACGGCTGGAGGGGGTGGGGGAATTGGGGCAGCCGGCGAACGAATCCGTCATGATCCGGGACTGGTTCAGCGTGCCGCGGGTGTCCGCCGAGGACCGGGCCGCGATCTTCGGCGTACGCACCCAGGACCCGCGGGTGGAGTTCGTCGCGCTGACCGTCAAGTACTGGCTGGACGCGCACGCCACCCGGTCGATGACCCGCGAGCGGGTCCTGACCGCGATGAGCGGGCGCATCACCGCCGACAACGTCTGGGACCTGGTCGCGATGCTGGCGAGACTGCGGCTGGCCGAGGCGTTCTTCGACCTGGCCGCCTCGGACGTCGACACCGACGGCGCGTTCCGCCGTCTCCTGCTCGGCCTCGACCCCGCGCTGCTCGACGCGATGCGGCACTACGCGGCCTGGAACGGGATCAACCCGAAGCTGTTCCTCGACGGGTTCGCCGTCGGCGTCGGGGAATCCGTCGCGACGGTGGTGGTCGACCTCGGCAAGCTCGTGCAGTTGATCGGCCGCCTTCAGCAGGAACAGTTCACCACGCTCATCGTGCTGACGGTCGACCCCCGCGCCGGTGTGCAACGCATCGCCGACCAGGCCACAGTCGTACGCCAGGCGCTGGCCGGGATCGTGGCCGCGCTGGACCCGACCACCGTCCCGGATCGGCTGCTGGCGCTGTGGCGCGGCTGGGCGGCCGAGTTCGCCCGCCACCTGGAGAACCTCGACCCGTTCGCCGCCGGCCGGCTGCTCGGCCGCGTCGCCGGCGACCTGTACCAGGTGCTCACCGGCCTGGTGCATCTCGCCCGGCTGCTCGGCGGCGTCGCGGTGCGCGCCGCCGTCCGGTACGTGCCGCTGCTGCTCGCGGGCGCCCGCGAG
>NZ_JAGPXV010000769.1:0-2502 GCF_018070405.1 Micromonospora sp. D75 | reverse complement strand
GGTACCAGATCCCCACCGCCGCCCGGTACGCCCCGACGCTCGCCGGACTGGCCGCCACCACCGGCCGGCCGCTCACCACCGGCTTCCCGTCCACCACCCCGACCAGCCTGGTCAGCCTCGGCACCGGCACCGCGTCGGGCGCGCACGGCGTGCTCGGCTTCACCGTCCGGGTGCCCGGCACCGACCGGGTGCTCAACCACGTCGACTGGGCCGGCGACCCCGACCCGGTGAGCTGGCAGCCGGTGCCCACCTGGTACCAGCGGGCGCGCGCCGCCGGGGTGGCGGTGACCGTGGTCAGCCGCCCCGAGTTCGCCGGCAGTGGCCTGACGCTCGCCGCCAACCGGGGCGGCGACTACCGGGGCGCGGCCGGCGCCGACGCGCTCGCCGCGCGGATGCTGGCGGCGCTGGCCGCCGGGGACGGACCCACGCTGGTCTCCGGGTACCACCCCGACCTGGACCGGCACGGGCACCTCAGCGGCGTCGACTCCGCGCCGTGGCGGTCCGCCGCCGCCGATGTGGACGCGCTGCTGGCCCGGCTCGTCGACGGGCTGCCGCCGGACGCCGCGCTGCTGGTCACCGCCGACCACGGCCAGCTCGATGTGCCCGCCGGGCACCGGATCGACCTGGACGCCGATCCCCGGCTGCGCGCCGGCGTACTGGTGGTCGCCGGTGAGCCCCGCGTCCGCTACCTGCACACCGAGCCGGGCGCCGAAGCCGACGTGGTGGCCGCCTGGACCGAGCTGCTGGGCCCGGCCGCGCACGTGCTGACCCGCGCCGAGGCGGTGGCGACCGGCTGGTTCGGGCCGGTGCCCGAGGCGCACCTGAGGCGGATCGGCGACGTGGTGGTGGTCTGCCGGGACACCTACGCGGTGGTCGCCACCCGTTCCGAGCCGCCGATGGCGTCGCGGCTGGTGGCGTACCACGGCGCGGACACCGCCGCCGAGATGACCGTTCCGCTGCTGGTGGTGCGGGGCTGAGAGGGCCCGGTCCTGGCCGGTGCGTGGGGTGGCGCCTTGGTGGCCGCCGGGCTGGGCGGTGGGGTTGTCGGACCGGCGGGCTAGCCTGCTGGCATGGGCCGCAGCCAGTCGTTGCCCCGAGGCGGTGACCCGCGCTTCGGGCCGGACGCCGACGACACCGGCTGCGCCATCCTGCACGTCGACATGGACGCGTTCTACGCCTCGGTCGAGGTGCGCCGCCGTCCCGAGCTGCGCGGGCGGCCGGTGGTGGTGGGCGGCGTCGGCCCGCGCGGGGTGGTCAGCTCCGCCAGCTACGAGGCCCGGCAGTACGGCGTCCGCAGCGCCATGCCCACCGCCCGCGCCCGGGCGCTCTGCCCCGGCGCTGTCTACCTGCCGCCCGACTTCACCGCCTACACCGAGGCGTCGCGGGCGGTCATGCGGATCTTCCGGGACGTCACCCCGCTGGTCGAGCCGCTCTCGCTGGACGAGGCGTTCCTCGACGTGGCGGGCGCCCGCCGGCTGTTCGGCCGGCCCGCCGACATCGCCGCGCTGATCCGCCGCCGGGTCGCCGAGGAACAGCGGCTGACCTGTTCGGTGGGCGTCGGGCCGAGCAAGTTCGTGGCGAAGCTCGGCTCCACCCGGGCCAAGCCCGACGGCCTGCTCGTGGTCCCGGCCGCTCAGGTGCTGGACTTCCTGCACCCGCTGCCGGTGTCCGCCCTGTGGGGCGTGGGGGAGCGTTCCGCCGACGCGCTGCGCCGCCTCGGCCTGCGCACCGTACGCGACCTCGCCGAGGCACCGGCCGGCCTGCTGCGCCGGGCCGTGGGCGAGGCGTCCGCCGCCCACCTGCACGAGCTGGCGTGGGGGCGCGACCCGCGCGGGGTCTCGCCGGAACAGGTGGAGAAGTCGATCGGCGCGGAGGTCACGTTCGACATCGACGTGACCGACCCGGACGAGATCCGGCGGTCCCTGCTCGCCCTCGCCGACAAGGCCGGTGCTCGGCTGCGGGCGGCCGGGCAGGTGGGCCGTACCGTGTCGCTCAAAGTCCGTTTCGCCGACTTCCGGACGATCAGCCGCTCCCGCACGCTCGCCGTGCCCACCGACACCGCCCGGGAGATGTTCGACACGGCCTGGGCGTTGTGGGGCGCGCTCGCTCCCGGCGAGCCGGTTCGGCTGGTCGGGGTCCGGATGGAAGGTCTCGCCCCCGCCGGGGAGACCCCGCAGCAGCTCACCCTCGGCGCGCCCGAGCGCGGCTGGCGTGAGGCGGAGGCGGCGGCCGATGCGGCGGCCGCCCGATTCGGGCGGTCCGTCATAGGTCCGGCCAGTCTTCTCGGCCGTCGTGATACACGACAAGTCGAAAAACCGACCCGGCCGTAGGTCGTCCCGCTTTCCGACGCGCGGGGGCCCTCGTAGACTTGCGGGTAAGCAGCCGGTTGGCTGCCACGGTCTGTCGGCCCGCCCGGGTCGACCAACGTGACCGGGGAGGAGTGCCGTGCCGCTCTCGGAGCACGAGCAGCGGCTGTTCGAGCAGATCGAGCGGTCGCTTGCC
>NZ_JAGPXV010000768.1:0-2505 GCF_018070405.1 Micromonospora sp. D75 | reverse complement strand
GGGGGAGGGTTCCGTGCCGACGGCGCCGCTGTGGGCGCGGTCAGCAGGTACGCAGGAAGCGGTCCAGAACCCGCACGCCGAACTGTAGTCCGTCCAGCGGAACCCGCTCGTCGATGCCGTGGAACAGGCCGGAGAAATTGAGGTCGGCGGGCAGCCGCAGCGGCGCGAAACCGAAGCAGCGGATGCCGAGCCGGGAGAACGCCTTGGCGTCGGTGCCGCCGGAGAGCATGTACGGCACCGGGTGGGCGCCGGGGTCCTCGGCGCGCAGCGCGGCCGACATGCCCGCCACCAGGTCACCGTCGAACGTGGTCTCCAGGGCCGGCTGGCGCTGGACGTACTCGATGGCGATGTCCGGCCCGACCAGCTCGCGCAGCTGCCGTTCCAGTTCCTCGCTCTGCCCGGGCAGGCTGCGGCAGTCGATGGTGGCGGTGGCCCGGCCGGGGATGACGTTGTCCTTGTAGCCGGCGGCCAGCCGGGTCGGGTTGGCGGTGTTGCGGATGGTCGCGCCGATGATGTTGGCGATCGGGCCGAGCTTGGCGATCGCGGTCTCCGGGTCGTCCGGGTCGATCTCGATGCCGAGCACGTCGGACACCTCGGCCAGGAAGGCGCGTACGGTGTCGGTCATCACCACCGGGAAGCGGTGCCGGCCGATCCGGGCGACCGCCTCGGCCAGCGCGGTGACCGCGTTGTCGTCGTGCATCATCGAGCCGTGGCCGGGCCGGCCCTTGGCGTGCAGGCGCAGCCAGTCGATGCCCTTCTCGGCGGTCTCGATCAGGTAGAGCCGGCGCTGCTCGTCCACGGAGTAGGAGAAGCCGCCGACCTCGCCGATCGCCTCGGTGCAGCCGTCGAACAGGTCTCGGTGCCGCTGGGTGAGGAAGTGCGCGCCGTAGTCGCTGCCGGCTTCCTCGTCGGCGGTGAACGCGAGCACGATGTCGCGCCGGGGCCGGACGCCGGCGCGCTGCCAGCCGCGGACCACGGCGAGGACCATGGCGTCGAAGTCCTTCATGTCGATCGCGCCGCGGCCCCACAGGTAGCCGTCGCGGATCTCGCCGGAGAACGGGTGCACCGACCACTCGTCCGGGTCGGCGGGCACGACGTCGAGGTGGCCGTGCACGAGCAGCGCGTCGCGGCCCGGCTCGGTGCCGGGGATGCGGGCGACCACGTTCGCCCGGCCGGGGGCGGATTCGTGGATCTCGGCGTCGACGCCGGCCTCGGCGAGCTTCTCCGCCACGTACTCGGCGGCGCGCCGCTCCCCCACGCTGGTGTCGTTGTCGCCGGTGTTCGTGGTGTCGATGCGCAGCAGGTCGCGGCAGAGGTCCACGACCTCGTCGGTGGCGTCGGGCCGGGCGGGGAGGGCGTCGCTCGTCATCGCTTCCTTATATCAGCAGGCGGGGTCGTCGCGGCCGTCGGTGCGCGCCGCGGTTTCGTGGATCTCCCGGCCGGGTACCGGCGGAGGCGCCCGGGACATCGACCCCGGCCGTCACGAGGAGGGCCCCATGACCGTCCCGCTGCCGCCGCTGCCGCCCGCCGCCGACGACGCGTACCGGCCGGGTGGGCGAAGCGTGGCCGACCTCGTGGACACCGAGCACCGGGCGCTGCTGGGGCTGGCCGACCGGGTCAGCGACGCGGCGCTGACGGCGGCCGAGCGGCGCGACGTGCTGGACGTGCTGACCGCCGCGGTGTCCCGGCACCTGTCGGCCGAGGAGCAGTATCTGTTCCCGGCGGCCCGGGCCGCCATGCCGGACGCCGTCGAGCTGGTGGAGCGGGAGATCGAGGCCGACGCCGGGCTGCTGACCGCGCTCAAGGAGCTGTCCGGCGCGGACGACCCGGCGGTCGCCGACGTGGCCGAGCGGGTGCGCCGGCACGTCAGCCGCGTCGCCGCGCTGGTCACGCCGTTGCGGGAGGTGGCGAGCGACGCGGAGCTGATCCGGCTGGGCAACCGGTGGGAGATCGCGGAGGAGGCGGCGCCGACCCGGCCGCACCCCGGCACGCCGGCCACCCCGCCCTGGAACAAGATCGTCGAGCCGGCGGTCGGGGTGCTCGACAAGGTGCGCGACGCGGTCTCCGGACGGCGTACCCGGCTGAGTGACCTGGAACACCGCCGCCAGAGCTGAGCCGATCGCCCCTTTCGCGTATCGGTTCGTGGTCCTACCGTCACGGTATGGATCTGGAGCTGCGACACCTGCGTGTGGTCTGCGCGATCGCGGAGACGGGGAGCGTCACCAAGGCCGCCTCGGCGCTCGGCCTGGCCCAGCCGGCGTTGACCGCCCAGCTTCAGCGGATCGAACGGGCGCTGGGCGGGCCGCTGTTCGAACGGGACCGCCGCGGCGCCCGCCCGACCGCGCTGGGCGAACTGGTGCTGGACCGGGCGCGGGTGCTGCTGCCGGCGATGAAGGGCCTGCGGGACGAGGCGGCCCGGATGGCCGGCGCGGGCGACTCGCTGCGCCGCTACCGCTTCGGCGGGGTGAACAGTCCGATCATGGGCCGGCTGGTGCACCGGCTCGC
>NZ_JAGPXV010000767.1:0-2535 GCF_018070405.1 Micromonospora sp. D75 | reverse complement strand
GTGCGGGCCCGGTGTTCGTGTTCCCGGGTCAGGGTGCGCAGTCGGCGCGGATGGCGGCCGGTCTGGTGGGTCGTACGCCGGTCTTCGACGCGCGGTTGGCGGAGTGCCAGCGGGCGTTGGCGCCGTATCTGGACGTGGACCTCGTGTCGGTGCTCACCGGTGACGACGAGTCGTGGCTGGCGCGGGTCGAGGTCGTGCAGCCGGTGCTGTGGGCCGTCGGCGTCGCCCTCGCCGCCGTGTGGCAGCACGCGGGTGTGGTTCCGGCGGCGGTGATCGGCCACTCGCAGGGCGAGATCGGCGCGGCGTGCGTGGCCGGGATCCTCTCCCTGGAGGACGCGGCGAAGGCGGTGGCGTTGCGCTCCCGGGCCCTGACCGCGCTGCGCGGCACCGGGACGATGGCGTCGGTCGACCTCCGCGCGGACGCGGTGACGGAGCGGCTGCCGGGCTTCCCCGGGGTGGGCGTCGCGGCGGTGAACGGCCCGTCGACGGTGGTGGTGTCGGGTCCGCCGCAGCCGGTTGCCGACCTGGTGGAGGCGTGTCAGGCCGACGGAGTGCGGGCGCGGTTGATCCCGGTGGACTACGCGTCGCACTCGGCGGCGGTGCAGGACGTCGCGGAGCGGTTGCGCGCGGACCTGGCCGACGTGAGCCCGCAGCCGGGGCACACTCGGCTCGTCTCGACGTTGACGGGGGACTGGGTCGATCCGTCCTCGATGAACGCCGGTTACTGGTACGACAACCTGCGGCAGACCGTGCAGTTCGACGGCGCCGTGCGCGTCGCTGTCGCCGCCGGGCACACCACGTTCATCGAGATCAGCCCCCATCCGGTGTTGACGATGCCGGTGACGGCGATCCTGGACGACGCCGGCGTCACCGGGCACACCCTGGGCAGCCTGCGCAGGGGCGACGACGACCCGACGCGGCTGCTGACCAACCTGGCTACCGCCCACGCGATCGGCCTGCCCGTCGACCTGACGGCCGTCCTGGCCGGGACCGACCCTGTCGCCCTGCCCACGTACGCCTTCGACCACCAGCGGTACTGGGTCGAGCCGCCGGCGCACCGGGCGCAGGACGTCAGCTCCGCCGGTCTCCAGGACGCCGGGCACCCGCTGCTCAGCGCCACGCTGACGTTCCCCGACAGCGAGCGGATGGTCTTCACCGGGCGGCTGTCGGTGCGTACCCACCCGTGGCTCGGCGAGCACCGGGTGATGGACAACATCCTGCTGCCCGGCACCGCCTTCGTGGAACTCGCCACATACGCCGGTGCGCAGGCCGGCTGCCCGACGGTGGAGGAGCTGACGCTGCTCGCCCCGCTCGTCCTGCCCGAACTCGGCGCGCTCCAGGTGCAGCTGACGGTCGGCGACCGCGACGACGACGGGCGGCGCACCGTCCAGCTCCACTCCCGGCCCTACCGGGACGGCTCCGACGAGATCCTCGCCGACGTCGCCTGGACCTGCCACGCCACCGGCCTGCTCGGCCCGCAGCCGGCCGACGCCGCGCCCGCCTTCGACCTGGGGGTGTGGCCGCCGCCCGGCGCGACGCGCGTCGAGTCCGACGACTTCTACTCCGGCATCGAGGCGACCGTCTTCGGGTACGGGCCGGCGTTCCGGGGTCTGCGTGCCGCGTGGATCCGCGACGACGAGGTCTTCGCCGAGGTCGAGCTGCCCGCCGGCCACCACGCCGAGGCCGGCCGCTTCGGCGTGCACCCGGCGCTGCTCGACGGCGCGCTGCAGGCCATGTCGATCGGCGGCTTCCTCGGCCGGATGGGCGACGGCGCCGACGCCGGCGTGCCCCGCCTGCCGTTCGCCTGGACCGGGGTCTCCCTGCTCGCCGCCGGGACCACCGCCCTGCGCGTGCGCGTCGCCGCGGCCGGCGAGGTCGGCGTCTCGTTCCAGGTGGCCGACGCCACCGGCGCCCCGGTGCTGCACGTCGACTCGCTGATCATGCGCCGTGTCTCCGGGGACTCCCTCGGCGCGGCCCGCTCCGGCCGGCACGAGTCGCTGTTCCAGGTGGACTGGCCCGTGCTGCCGGTGCCCACCGGCCCCGTGCCGGCGGCCATCCGCTGGGTGGCGCTCGGCGACGACCTGGTGCTCAGCGCGGCCTGCGAGGCGGCCGGTGCCCGGGTGCGTACCGACGTCGGGCTCGACACCCTCGGCGACCTGCTCGCCGGGGGTGAGCCGGCGCCCGAGCTGGTGATCGTCCCGGTCGGCGACGCCGGGAACCCGTCGGACCCGGAGCTCGCCGCGCAGGCGCGCGCCGCCACGCACCGTACGCTCGCCGCGTTGCGGACCTGGCTCGCCGACGACCGGTTCGCCGACTCGCGGCTGGTGCTCGTCACCCGGGACGCGGTCGCGGCGGGGGAGCAGGAGCAGGTGAACCTGCGCCAGGCCCCGGTCTGGGGCCTGCTGCGTGCCGCCCAGCTCGAACACCCGGGCCGGTGCCAGCTCGTCGACCTCGACGACGCCCCGGACAGCGCCGCCGCGCTGGCCGCCGCCATCGCCTCCGGCGAGCCGCAGCTCGCCGTGCGCGACGGGCAGG
>NZ_JAGPXV010000766.1:0-2535 GCF_018070405.1 Micromonospora sp. D75 | reverse complement strand
CGGCGGTCATGGCGGAGGGGAAACGCCCGGTCACATTCCGAACCCGGAAGCTAAGCCCTCCAGCGCCGATGGTACTGCACTCGGGAGGGTGTGGGAGAGTAGGACACCGCCGGACAAACATTCGATTTCAGGGCCACCCCCTCAGGGGGTGGCCCTGAAACGCGTCCACCCCGAAAACCGGCCGCCACACCGCCTGGATTCGGGCCGGCCGACGGGAATCACCACGTCGGCCGCGTCAGTCTCGTACCGTCGAGCCGGGACCTCTGACACCGGCCACGCCGGTGGGCCGAAACGTGACATGGCGTACGTCGGGACCGTGATCGGGGCCGACCGCACGGGGTACAGGAGTGGACATGGAGATTGGAATCATCGGGTCGGGGCACATCGGGGGCACCCTCACCCGTCGTCTGCGTTCACTCGGCCACGACGTCGCGGTGGCCAACTCCCGCGGGCCGCAGAGCCTCGCCGACCTGGCCGCCGAGACCGGCGCACGGGCGGTGTCGGTGGGGGACGCCGTGCAGGGCGCCGAGCTGGTGGTCATCGCGATCCCGCTGAAGGCGGTGCCGCAGCTTCCGGCGGCGCTGTTCGACGGCAAGCTGGTGGTCGACGCCAACAACTACTACCCCCAGCGGGACGGCGACATCGCCGAGCTGCTCGACCGCAGCCTCAGCTCCAGTCGCTGGACCGCTGACCACCTCAAGGGCGCCCGGGTGGTGAAGGTCTTCAACAACATCCAGGCGGCGCACCTGATGGACGAGGGCAAGCCGGCGGGTACGGCAGGCCGGATCGCGTTGCCGGTGGCCGGCGACGACGCGGACGCCAAGCGGATCGTGATGGGCCTCGTGGACGATCTGGGCTTCGACCCGGTCGACGCGGGCACCCTGGACGAGAGCTGGCGGCAGCAGCCGGACACGCCCGTCTACGGCACTGACCGGGACGCCGACGGCGTACGCGAAGGGCTGGCCGCGGCGCGGCCGTGACAAGCATGGGAAAGGCCCCGCCGGATGCGTCCGGCGGGGCCTTTCCGTGTCGTGGATCAGTCGTCGCCCGGCTTCGGGGCGCAGATGAAGCGCGGCTCGGCGTCGTAGCGCCAGCTGAACTTCTCCCGCTTGACGACCTTGCCGTCCTTCTTGATGACCCGGAAGGCGTCCTGGGCGAACCCGACGGCGCCGGCGGCGGGGATGCAGGACGGCCCCGGGGTCAGGTACACGGTCTTCGGCTGGGTGATGTTGCGGCGGGGGCCGTACTCCGTCTTGACGCTGTCGTAGATCTTGGTGCTCCAGATCGAGACGGTGATCGAGCTGGACGTGTACGAGGTGTCGATGAGCACGCCGTGGGGCGTGTTGTTGCGGAACTTGAAGTCGAGCTGCGGCCAGTAGATGGTCGACTCGATCACGGCCGGGTAGCGGCTGAAGTAGAACGAGTGCGGCTTGTGCTCCACGTCCTCCAGCCCGGCGTAGTAGGTGGCGTTGAACAGCGTGGTGGTGAACTGGGAGACGCCGCCACCGACGCCCGGCACCAGCTTGCCGTTCACGATCGTGGGCGCGTCCTTGTATCCCTGGTCGTAGCCGCGTTCACCGGTGTGCCCGTTGAGCGAGAACGTCTCACCCGGCTTCACGAGCGTGCCGTCCACGTCCTTCGCCGCGCGGACGATGTTCTGGCTGCGCGGCGAGGAGAGGCCGCCGGTGAAATGGGTGGTGAAGGTCGACACCCGCTCCTTGATGCCCAGCTTCGCCAGCTCCGCCTCGGTCAGCTCGGGCGCGGCCGGCTTGAGCTCGGCGGACACCGTACGGCCCTCGGACTTGGGCAGCACCGCGAGCAGGGCCGGGCCGAGCGCGGCGGCGTCGACCTGGCGGCCGGCCTTGCTGGGCACCACCTTCGGCTTGCCGCCGCTGATGGTCAGCCCGGCGTCCTGCGGCTCGACCTCCAGCTTCGTCAGCCGGTCGCCGAGCGCGGCGCGGAGCCGCTTGACGTCGACCTTCGGGGTGAGCGTGCCGGCGTCGTCGGCGGAGAAGCGCAGTGCCCGGGCGATGGCGGCGGGCGGGATGGTGACCGAACCGCCTTCGGTGGTGAGCGTCACCGGCGCGGCGACGGCGGGCCGGGCCAGCTCGGCGACGAGGCGGTCGACCTCCTCACGGGTGGTGGCGGGCCACTTCTCGACGAGCGGCACGGTTACCGGCTCGGCGGCCAGCCAGCCGGCCTTCACCACAGCGGTGGCGCCGTCGGTGTCGACGGTGAGCGCCGGCTTCGGGTAGACCGGCTTCGGGGTGGTGCCGGTCCAGATGATCGCCGGCATCGTCATCTCGCGCCCCTGCGAGCCCATCACCTTCCGCAGGGCGGCCTCCAGCTTGGGCCGGTCGACGGTGACCACCGGCTCGACCGTACGGGAGCCGACGAGCCGGCTCACCGCGTGCGCGTCGGCCTTCGCGGCGGCCGCCACAGTGGCGTCCACGTCGATGGCGAGCCCCACGTCGGACGGCTTCAGCTCGGCCTTCTTCTCACCGACGGTGACCGCCAGCGGGGCGTTCAACGCCT
>NZ_JAGPXV010000765.1:0-2547 GCF_018070405.1 Micromonospora sp. D75 | reverse complement strand
GGGGTACGCGCTTGCGCACGCCCCGGGCCGGCCGGTTACGCTGCCGACATGGCCAGTTCGCACGCGTACCCGATGACGTCCTCCGACGTCCGGCTCGGCGCGCTGCGACGCCGGCGGTCCCGCGACCGCCTGCGCTGAGCCTTCCCTCCTGCGACCGGCGGATCGAGCCGCCGGTCGTCATCGACCGTTCTCGCTCCGCCGTCGCGTTCCCGTCAGGTGATCCGCGCGGCGGATCCACAGCGAGATCGGCGTACCCATGGATCTTGAAAGGTTGCTCACCGACCGGCTGGCGCCGGCGTTCGCGGCGGTGGCCGGCGTGCCGGTTGACCCGGCCGTGCGGCGCTCCCAGCACGCGGACTTCCAGTCCGACGCGGCGCTGGGCCTGGCCCGGCGGCTCAGCCGGCCGCCGCGGGAGATCGCCGCGGAGGTACGGGGGCGCGCGGCGCTGGCCGACGTCTGCGCGTCGGTCGAGGTGTCCGGTCCGGGTTTCCTGAACCTGACGGTGGCCGACCACGCGCTCGGCGGGCTGGTGTCCGCGCTGGCCGCCGACCCGCGGCTCGGCGTGCCGCCGGTGGCCGAGCCGGAGACTGTGGTGGTCGACTACTCGGCGCCGAACGTGGCGAAGGAGATGCACGTCGGGCACCTGCGGTCGACGGTGATCGGGGACGCGGCGGCCCGGACGCTGGAGTGGCTCGGGCACCGGGTGCTGCGCGCCAACCACCTCGGCGACTGGGGCACGCCGTTCGGCATGCTCATCGAGCACCTGCTCGACCTGGGCGAGGCCGGGGCGGCGCAGGAGCTGTCGATGGGTGACCTGGACGGGTTCTACAAGGCGGCGCGGGCGAAGTTCGACGACGACGAGGCGTTCCGGGAACGGTCGCGGCGGCGGGTGGTGGCGTTGCAGGGCGGTGACCCGGCGACGCTGCGGCTGTGGCGGCTGCTGGTGACGCAGTCGGAGAGCTACTTCCTGACCGTGTACGACCTGCTCGACGTGACGCTGACCGGCGACGACTTCCGGGGCGAGAGCAGCTACCACGACCAGCTCGCGCCGACTGTCGAGGAACTGGACCGGCTCGGCCTGCTGCGGCGCAGCGAGGGCGCGGACTGCGTGTTCCCGCCCGGATCGGTGGGCCGTGACGGCGAGCCGTTGCCGCTGATCGTGCGCAAGTCCGACGGCGGGTACGGCTACCCGGCCACCGATCTGGCCGCGCTGCGGCACCGGACCGGCACGCTCGGCGCGACCCGGCTGCTCTACGTGGTCGGGCTGCCGCAACGGCGGCACTTCGAGATGGTGTTCGCGGTCGGCGCGCAGGCCGGCTGGCTGACCGCGCCGGTGCGGGCCGAGCACGTCGGGTTCGGCTCGATCCTCGGCCCGGACGGGCGGATGCTGCGCAGCCGGGCCGGCGGGTCGGTGAAGCTGGTCGGGCTGCTCACCGAGGCTGTGGAGCGGGCCACCGCGCTGGCCCGGGAACGCAACCCGGAGCTGGGCGAGGCGGAGGCCGCCGAGGTGGGGCGCGCGGTGGGCATCGGCGCGATCAAGTACGCCGACCTGTCCGGGGACCGGCACAAGGACTACGTGCTGGACTGGGAGCGGATGCTGTCGCTGGACGGGAACACCGCGCCGTACCTCCAGTACGCGTACTCCCGGGTCCGGTCGATCTTCCGGCGGGCCGGCGCGGCGGCGCGGCCGGACGCGGACGTCTCGCTCGCCGAGCCGGCCGAGCGGGCGCTCGCGATGGAACTGGTCGGCTTCGCCGCTGTGGTCGAGGAGGTGGCGGGCAGCCTGGAGTTCCACCGGCTGACCGCGTATCTGCACCGGCTGGCTGTCGCGTTCAGCGCGTTCTACGAGCGCTGCCCGGTGCTGCGGGCAGACGGGCCGGTACGCGAGAGCCGGCTCGTGTTGTGCGAGCTGACCGGGCGGGTGCTGCGGCAGGGCCTGGACCTGCTCGGCATCCGCACCCCGGAACGGTTGTGAGGCAGCGGGGCCACCGGAAGCCCGTGCGGCGGCTAGCGTGACGCATCGATCGAACGAGAGGCAGGCGGCCATGGCGGATCGACGCGCGGTACTCGCTCCGGGACGGGGCTACGACACCCGGGGGCCGCTGTTCGTCTACATCGGGGAGGCGTTGCGCCGGCGCGGTTTCGAGGTGCACGAGGTGACCTGGCGGTCGATCGGCGATCTGCGCCACGACGCCGCGCCGGAGTGGGTCGCCGAGCAGTTGGATCCGGTCCTCGACGCCGGGGTGGATCTGCTCGTGGGCAAGTCGCTCGGCAGTTTCGCCGCCCCGCTCGCCGCCGACCGGGGCATCCCGGCGGTCTGGCTGACGCCGTTGCTGACCGACCCCGCGGTACGGGAGCCGCTGGCCCGGGCCACCGCGCCGTTCCTGCTGGCCGGCGGCACCGCCGACCCGGTCTGGGACGGGGCGGTGGCGCGGCGGCTCACCCCGTACGTGGTGGAGGTCGCCGACGCCGACCACTCGATGATGGTGCCCGGACCGCTGGCGGCCTCGGCCGAGGCGCTGGGGCGGGTCTGCACGGCGGTGGAGG
>NZ_JAGPXV010000764.1:0-2554 GCF_018070405.1 Micromonospora sp. D75 | reverse complement strand
GTCGAGGCGTTCGTCGGCACCGGCAACCACGGCAGCGTCGTCTCCGGCCGGATCGCGTACACGTTCGGCTTCGAGGGCCCGGCCGTCACCGTCGACACCGCCTGCTCGTCCTCACTGGTGGCGCTGCACCTCGCCGTCCAGGCCCTGCGTTCCGGCGAGTGCACCCTCGCGCTGGCCGGCGGCGTCACCGTCATGTCCAGCCCCGACACGTTCGTCGGCTTCAGCCGCCAGCGTGGCCTGTCCCCGGACGGGCGGTGCAAGTCCTTCGCGGCCACCGCCGACGGCACCGGCTGGAGCGAGGGCGCCGGGCTGCTGCTGCTGGAGCGGCTCTCCGACGCGCAGCGCAACGGCCACCGGGTGCTCGCCGTCGTGCGCGGCAGCGCGGTCAACTCCGACGGCGCCTCCAACGGCCTCACCGCGCCGCACGGCCCGTCGCAGCAACGCGTGATCCGCCAGGCCCTCGCCAACGCCCGGCTCGCCCCGGCCGACGTGGACGCCGTCGAGGCCCACGGCACCGGCACCCGCCTCGGCGACCCCATCGAGGCGCAGGCCCTGCTCGCCACGTACGGCCGGGACCGGGCCGACGACCAGCCCCTGTGGCTCGGGTCGATCAAGTCGAACCTCGGGCACACCCAGGCCGCGGCCGGCGTCGCCGGCGTCATCAAGATGGTCATGGCGATGCGTCACGGCGTCCTGCCGCGCACCCTGCACGTCGACGAGCCGTCCCCGCACGTCGACTGGTCGGCCGGCGCGGTGAGCCTGCTCCGCGAGCCGCGCCCGTGGCCGCGCGCGACGAGGCCCATGCGCGCGGGCGTCTCCTCGTTCGGTGTCAGCGGCACCAACGCCCACGTCATCGTCGAGGCCGCCCCGCCCGCGCCGCAGCCGGCCACCGACGCCGTCACCGGCCCCGACCCGCTGCCGTGGGTCGTCTCCGCGCGCAGCGCCGCAGCGCTCGGCGCCCAGGCCGACCGGCTGCGCTCCTGGCTCGCCGAGCACCCCGACGCCGCGCCGGCCGCCGTGGGCCGGGCCCTGGCCACCGGCCGGTCCGTCCTGGAACACCGGGCGGTGCTGCTCGGCGCCGACCGGGACGAACTGCTCGCCGGGCTCGGCGCGCTGGCCGACGGGGTTCCGGCCCCGTCCGTGCGGCGCGGGGTCGCCAGTCCCACCCGCGTCGCCGTGCTCTGCACCGGCCAGGGCGCCCAGCGCGTCGGCATGGGCCAGCGGTTGTACGCCGCCTTCCCGGCCTTCGCCGACGCCTTCGACGCCGCCTGCGCGGAGCTGGACAGGCACCTCGACCGGCCGCTGCGCGGCGTGCTCGACGGCCCCGCCGACGTGCTCGACCGCACCGGGTACGCCCAGGCGGCGCTCTTCGCCATCGAGGTCGCCGCCTACCGGCTCGTCGAGTCCTGGGGTGTCGTGCCGGACTTCGTGGCCGGGCACTCGGTCGGCGAGGTGGCCGCCGCGCACATCGCCGGCGTGCTGTCGCTGCCCGACGCCGCCCGCCTGGTGGCCGCCCGGGGCACCCTGATGCAGGCGCTGCCCACCGGTGGCGCCATGGTGTCGATCCGCGCCACCGAGGCGGAGGTCCGCGCGCACCTGGCCACCGCCGGCGGGACGCCCGGCGCCGGGCTGGCCGCCGTCAACGGCCCGGAGTCCGTCGTCGTCTCCGGCGACGAGGACGCCGTGCTGGCGGTCGCCGCACACTTCGCAGCCCTCGGCCGCAGCACCAGGCGGCTGCGGGTCAGCCACGCGTTCCACTCCGCCCGCATGGACCCGATGCTCGACGCGTTCGGCGACGTGCTCGGGCAACTGACCTTCGCCGCGCCCCGCATCCCCGTGGTCTCGACCGTGACCGGAGCGGTGCTCGACCCCGACGAGGTGTGCTCCCCGGCGTACTGGCTGCGCAACGTCCGCGACACGGTCCGCTTCGACGCCGCCGTGACCACGCTGCGTGAGCTGGGTGTCGGCGTGTACGTCGAGGTGGGCCCGGGCGGAGTGCTCTGCGCGCTCACCCAGGAGATCGTCGGCGCGGACCAGGCGGTCTGCGCCCCCGTGCTGCGCGCCGAGCACGACGAGGCGACCACCGCCCTGGCCGCCGCGGCCACCGTGTGGGCCAGGGGCGTGCCGGTGAACTGGGCGGCCCTGTTCGCCGGCCCGCCCCTGCCGGTCGACCTGCCCACGTACGCGTTCCAGCGCGAACGCTACTGGTTGCTGCCCCTGCCGCAGCCCGCCGACGTGACCGCCGCCGGGCTGACCCCGACCGGCCACCCGCTGCTCGGCGCGGTGTTCCGCTCGGCCGACGGCGACGAGGTGACGCTCACCGGCAGGTTGTCCGTGGAGACCCAGCCCTGGCTGGCCGAGCACGCCCTGCGCGACGTCGTGCTCCTGCCCGGCACCGGGTTCGAGGAACTGGCGAGGCGGGCCGGCGCGGAGGTCGGCGCGGAACGGCTCGCCGAGCTGACCCTCCAGGCGCCGCTGGTGCTGCCCGAGACCGGCGGCGTCGACGTGCAGGTCGCCGCCGAACGCACCGGCGGCGGAGCGTGGCAGCTCACCG
>NZ_JAGPXV010000763.1:0-2560 GCF_018070405.1 Micromonospora sp. D75 | reverse complement strand
GTGCTGCACGTACCGCCGCCGGCGTGGCCGTGGCCCGGGCCTGTGCGGGCGGTACGTGCAGCACGGCGGCGAGCCCGGCCAGCGCGGTGAGCGCGGCCAGGGCCGCGACCCGGACCGTGGTCGGCAGCATCGGGCCGGGTGCGGCTGCGCCGGGCGCCGTCGGGTCGGGTGCCGTCGGTGCGGGCCGGAGAGGCGCGGTAGCCGCCACCAGAGCCACCAGGACGGCCGTGGCGACCGGCGCCCAGCCGTTGGGGTACCCCAGGTCGTAGGCGGCGTAGTAGGCCACCGTGGCCACCGCGAACACCAGCATCCCGAGCGCCGCCGCCCGCCCGCGTCGCGCCCCCGCCCGTCCGTCGTCGCCCGGCCCGGCCGCGTCGTCGGCGGCCGCGGGCCCGTCGCCGGTCGTGTCGGTGAGGGCCAGGCAGCCGCCGAGACCGGCGGCGGTGAGCAGGTACGCCGGAACGAGATGCCCGGTCACGAACAGCACCGACCCGGCGAGCAACGCCAGTGGCCACAGCACCCGCGCCACGCGCGCCGGTGCCCGGAACAACGCCGCCGCGAGGAACAGCAGCACCGCGAGCGCGCCCGGCAGGGCACCGCTGCCGGGGCGGGCGAGCCCGGGGAAAGCAGGCGATCCGGTGCCGGCGGCGGCGCTCCAGAGCGCCGGGGCGAGCGCCACCTGACCGGCCAGCAGCAGCGCCGGCCCGCACAGCAGCCAGGCCCGGCGTCCCGGAACGCGGATACGCCGCCCGGTTGTGCCGTGGCCCGCGCCCGTCGGGGACGGCCCCGCCGCCGACGTGTCCGCCCGCTCCCGCCGTACCGCCACCGACGCGGCCAGGAACGCCGGCACCAGCAGGGCGCTCAGGCTCCAGGCGAGCACACCGCCGCGCCACACCAGGTCCTCGGTGCCGAGCAGGGCGTGCCCGACCGCGTTCCCGGCCATGCCCAGCGCCAGCCCGGCCACCGGCCGGGGCACGGACGCGGCGGTGGCGGCGAGCCAGACCAGGCCGGCGAGCAGCCCGGCGCAGGCCAGCCAGAGCTGGGCCGGACCACCGGGTTGCGCGGTGAGCGCCAGCCGCGCCGCCGCCAGCACAACGGCGGCGACGAGTCCGACCGGGGCGGCGCCGGTGCGGCGTACGAGCGCAGGCGCGGCGAGCGCGAGCAGGAACCAGCCGAGCGCGAACGCGCCGAGCAGCTCGGCCGGTGTCTCGGCGGCCCGCCCGAAGAGGGTGATGACCGACGGGAGCCAGACCCGCAGCACGTCCAGCAGGACCGCGATACCGAGCGCGAGCGTGAGGGTGGAGAGGTGACGGTGCCGCACGGGCGCCTCTTCTCGTGACCGACGGGGGTTTTCGGCACGGCGATTCTGCGGGGCGCGACGGCGGACGGTCAACGGCGTACCCATGCGAAAGGGCGCCCACCGGCAACGGTGGGCGCCCTTTCGTGGGCCGTCCGGTCAGCGCCGGGTGGCGGCCTTCTTGGCCGGTGCCTTCTTCGCGGGCGCCTTCTTGGCCGCCGTGGTCTTCTTGGCCGTGGCGGACTTCGCCGCGGTCGTCTTCTTGGCGGTGGTGGTCTTCTTCGCCGCGGTGGACTTCGCCGCGGTCGTCTTCTTCGCCGCCGTGGTCTTGGTCGCGGCGGCCTTCTTCGCCGGCGCGGCCTTCTTGGTAGCGGTGGTCTTGGTGGCCTTCGCCGCCGTGGTCTTCTTCGCGGCGGCGGTGGTCTTCGCCGCTGTGGTCTTCTTCGCGGCGCCGGTGGTCTTCTTCGCGGCGGCGGTGTCCTTCGGCACCTTGCCGCTGGCCACCATCTCCTTGAAGCCCGCGCCCGCCCGGAACGTCGGGACGGAGGTCTTCTTGACCTTCACCGCCTCGCCGGTACGCGGATTGCGCGCTGTTCGGGCTCCCCGGACGCGCTTCTCGAACGCTCCGAAACCGGTGATCGCCACCTTCTCGCCCTTGGTGACCGCCGCCTGGACCTCAGCGAGAACCGCGTCGAGCGCGGCCGTCGCCGTCTTCCGGTCCCCCAGGCGAACGGCGAGCGCCTCGATGAGCTCGGCCTTGTTCACGACTTCCTCCCGATTGTGCAACTGACTCGACGCGAGCCATTCTGCGCGCACGTTATGCCCTGTGCTGCCTGGACACAAACATTCGGTGGAAAAAAGCCCTTGTGTCGTAACGGATTCGCCCCCACCGGGCGCACCGGTGGGGGCGAATTCGGGCCGGAGTCAGGCTACCGAGGGCAGGAACGACGGCCGGGACGCCTCGTACGAGGCGATCTCCGCCTCGTGCCGGAGGGTGAGTCCAATGTCGTCCAAGCCCTCCATCAGCCGCCAGCGGCTGTGGTCGTCCAGCGGGAACGCCCAGGTGGCGTCACCGGCGTGGACCTGGCGGGCGGCGAGGTCGACAGTGATCGGCGTGGTCGGCTCGGATTCCACGAGATCCCACAGTTCTTCCACGGCTTTCAATTCCAGCTCGACCGGAAGGAGGCCTTCCTTGAGCGCGTTGCCGCGGAAGATGTCACCGAAGCGGGGCGAGATGACGGCCCGGAAGCCCCAGTCCCGCAG
>NZ_JAGPXV010000762.1:0-2561 GCF_018070405.1 Micromonospora sp. D75 | reverse complement strand
CCACCACCGTGTACGTCCCGTCGGCGGGCAGCACCGTGCCGTCGACCTCGCCGGTCCCGTTGATCACGCAGCCGCTGCGCAGCAGCCGCCCCTCGGCGTCCCGCAGCTCCAGCGGGGAGCACTGGTCGGTGAGCGTGCTCGTCGGCACCTCCACGTAGACGCGCTCACCGGCGCGCCCGGTGAACCGGTAACGGGCCCGCGCGCCGGGCTGCTCGACGGTGGCGGTGACCGCCGGGCCGTTCGGCTGCAGCGTCCCGTCGCTGTCCTGGGCCGCGTACACCCGCACGACGGCGCGGCCGGTGTCACCGGGCGCCGCGACGACCCGCAGCGCGTACGTGCCGGTGGCGGTGAGGTCGACGCGGTCGACGTACCCGTTGCCCTTGATGTTGCAGCCGCTGGCGATCTCCCGGCCGCCCGGCTCGGTGAGCACGTACGGCGAGCAGCGGCGCCGATCCCGGGCGCGGTGGCGTCGACGAAGACGGCGTCCCCGGCTCGCGCGGTGAACGTCAGCGGCGCGCCGCCGGGGGTGAGCGAGGCGGCGGCGACGGGTACGGCGGTGATCGGGGTGGCGGCCGGCGGGGCGACCCGTTCGGTGCTCGCGCCGGCGACGGCGAACTCGGGGCGCCCGCTGACCGCGACGTCGAAGACGCACTCGGCGAGCTGGGCGGGCGCGGTGACGCCGGCCCAGCGGCACACCTGTTCGGCCGCCGCGCGCCGGGCCGGGTCGAGGTCGGCGACGGTGACCTCTCGTTCCGGGAACGCGCGGTCGGTGAACGTGCCGGTGTTCTGCCCGTCGTCGTAGTACAGCAGCGAGCGGTCCGCGGCGATCCGCCAGCTGTCCGCGTACGCGGGATAGAGCTTGCCGAAAGGCACCGGCTGGGCCAACGGCGCCCCGGAGGCGGGCGCGATGTCGTCGGCCGGGTCGCCGTCGAAGTCGCCGAGCAGTCCGCGTACCTTCCCGGCCCGGGAGTCGGCGAGCCGCACCAGGATCCGGTAGCCGTACCGGCCGATCTGGTCCACCGCCGCCGCGGACCCGTCCGGCCACGTCACGTCGTACCCGTCGGTGGGGCCGGTGTCCGACGGGCGGCGGGTGAGCGTGCCGCCGCCGGCCAGGTCGGTGCGGTCCGGTGGTACGGCGAGCGGCGCGCCGTCGACGTGTACCCGGGTGCCGCCGTCGGTGAGGGTCAGCGCGACGCGGTGCGCGCCGACCCGGAACGCGACAGCCGAGTTGACCGAGGCGGTCCGCGTGCCCGCCATCGGGGCCTGCCGCACCTGCACCTCCAGCGGGTCGCCACCGGTGGAGGCGACCAGCGTGAACTCGCCGACTGCCTGGAAGTCGTAGGCGACCCGGTCGAACGTGACCAGGTGCGGGTCGCCGTTGCTGCCGCCGCAGTCGGCGCCGTCCTCGCAGAGCTTCACCGGCCCCTTCGGCGGCGGCGTCTTCTTGGCCGGCTTCTTGCACTCGTCGAGGCTCTTCGGCAGCGTCTTCCCGTCGTACTCGGTGCGCGGCGGCAACCCCTTCGCCGCCCGGTAGCGGTTCTCCGCGAGCGTCGCCTTCACCTCGGCGGTACGGATGCCGGTGCCGCCGCACTCGCCCTGCGGCACCGCGTTGCGGGAGATGTCGTCGGCGTGGTTCAGCTCGTGGTAGAGCGCGGCGCAGGGGTCACGGGCCACCCCGTCGTCGTACGGGTCGGTGGAGGTCGGGTTCCACGTGACGGTCGAGGAGCCCTTGCCGTCGGCGCTGTCCGGCGTCTCGAACGCGCCGGAGCCACCAGTGGTCGGGATGATCCGCACCCGAGGGCTCTTCTTGTCGCGCAGCCTCGGCAGCAGGCCGGACGGGTCGCCGCCGGGTAGCGCGAACCCGGCCAGGCAGCCGTCGACAGCCGCCTGGAAGTCGACGCCGCTGACCGGCACCCCGGCGGTCGGGTCGACGCCGTAGTCGGCGCGCGCCGGCCGGGCACCACCACCGACGTACGCGCCGACGGCGACCAGCAGCAGCGCCACGACGGCGGCGGTCGGCCGGCGGCGTACCAGCAGCAGCACGACCAGCGCGACGACGAGCAGCGCGAGGACTCCCCCACCGACGAGCCAGAGCCAGCGTCGGCCGGGACCGCCGTCGTCGGACACGGTGAACGTGCTGGTCCGCAGCACCGTCGCGCCCGCGCACAGGTCCGCCGCGCCGGTCACCGGCAGCGTCACGTAGCCCGCTGTCACCTCGTACCGGGCGGGTGCGCCGACCGGCCAGAGCGTGTCCAGCCCGCCGCCGTCCGGCGTGGCGGCCACCGAGCGGAGGACCACCTCGCCGTCACGCAGCCGTACCCCGGTCGAGGTCACTGTGGCGGTCGCGCCCGGCTCGACGGTGGTCAGTCCGGCGGTGGCGGCGGCGCCGATCCCGTCGTCGTGGAAGCTGCGGGCGAGCGTCGGCGTGACGTCGCGCCCGTCCCGGCGTACCCCGGTGATCTGCACGGTGCCGACGGCGCTGGTGGCGAGCGCGCAGGCCGCGCCGGTGGCGTTCGTGACGGTGAGGTCGAGGCGGACCTGGTCCCCGGCGCGGTAGTCGG
>NZ_JAGPXV010000761.1:0-2564 GCF_018070405.1 Micromonospora sp. D75 | reverse complement strand
ACCGGGCGGCGCGGCTGCGCCGCCTGCCAGGGCAGGGGGCCGGTGGCGTCGCCCACCTCGGCGCGCAGCCGGGGCAGGGCGGTCGGGCGCTGGTCGCGTACCCAGGTCACCAGGTGCTCACGGACCAGGCAGCGCAGGTCCCACAGGCTGCCCGCGTCGGCGGCGCTGACCAGCGCGCGGACCTTGACCATGCCGCCGGTCGCGTCGGTCACCTGGAGCACGCAGACCCGCCCGTCCCACAGCTCGGTGCCCTCGCACAGGCGGCGCAGCTCCTCCCGCATCGCCTGCACCGGGATGGCCCAGTCCAGGTCGAACTCGGCGGTGCCGAGCACCGCCGCCTCGGTCCGGGTCCAGTTCTGGAACGGCCGGCTGGTGAAATACGAGGTGGGTAGGATCAGGCGGCGGTCGTCCCAGACCTGCACCACCACGTAGCTGAGCGTCAGCTCCTCGATCCGGCCCCACTCGCCCTCGACCACCACCACGTCGTCCAGGCGCACCGCGTCGCTGAACGCGAGCTGGAGACCGGCGAAGACGTTGCCGAGCAGGCTCTGCGCGGCCAGCGCGGCGACCGCGGCGATCACACCGGCGGAGGTCAGCACACCCGCGCCGACGCCGCGTACGGCCGGGAACGTCATCAGCATGACGCCGACGGTGAGGATCACGATCACCGCGATGGTCAGCCGGCGCAGCAGCACCACCTGGGTACGCACCCGGCGGGCGTGCCGGTTGTTCGGCACGTCCACCCGGAACCGGGCCAGCGCGGTGTCCTCCGCCACCACCAGCAGCGAGGCCACCAGCCAGGCGGTGGCGGCGATCATCGCCAGCACGAGCGTGTGCAGGACGAACTGCCGCCACGGGCTGCCGACCGCGTACAGGGTGGTGAACCGCACCGCGATCTGCACCGCGACCACTGTGGCGGCCACCTGGAACGCGCGGTGCGCGTGCTCGGTCAGCTCGGTCATCAGCAGCGAGCGGCGGCCCAGCCGGCGGGTGACCCGGTGCACCACCTGGGCCAGCACCAACGCGATCGCCGCCGCGGCGAGCGCGGCGGCGATAGTCACGACGTAACTCTGCACGAACTCTCTCTCCCTCCGACCGGGCGGAATCGGGCGCAAAGGCCCAATGGTGCCCGGCGGCCCGGGTATCGACCAGGATCAGACCTTGCGGTACCGGGACTGGAAGAAGCAGTAGACGCCGAACGCGGCGATGCCCAGCGCCATGAGCGCCAGCAGCCACGGCCCGTACGACTGGTCGCGCAGCGTCCGCAGCGCGGCGTCCAGGCCACGCGCCTTCTCCGGGTCGTAGTTGACCGCGGCGACCACGACGAGCACGCCGGCGATGGCGAACACGGTGCCCCGGGAGGCGTACCCGGCCATGCCGAGACGGCGGGTGAGCTGGCGGGTCTTCGGGCTCATCTCGCCGGTCTTGAGGTTGCGCTCGAACTTCTTCTTCAGGCCGTAGATCACCATGCCGACGCCGAGCGCGGCGAGCGCAAGTCCGGCCAGCCCGACCAGCCACCGGCCGCCGTCGGAGGCCATCAGCTTCTCGGAGAACTGCTGCTGCTGGTCCGAGGCGTTGGCGCTGGCGTCCTGGAAGACCTTGATCGCGGTCCAGCCCAGCCAGACGAACACGACGACCCGGACCGCCGAGGCGATCCGTTCGAACGTGCGTTCCTTGCCGGTCCGGGAGACGTGGCCGGAGATCGCCTCGAAGGCCTGCCAGATCGCCATGGCGAACAGGCCGACCGCCATCGCGATCAGGAGGAACTTCCCGAGCGGCTGTTCACCGAGGGTGCGCAGCGCGCCGTTCTGGTTCCCCTCCTCGCCGGACTTGCCGAAGGCGATCTGCAGCGCCAGCCAGGCGAGGAGAAGGTGCACGATTCCGTATCCGATGAAGCCGCCACGGGTCAACAGTTCGAGCCACCGGCTGTTTCGAGCCTGGGCGGCGGTGGCTCCGGCATTCCGGGTGAGAGACATGAGCCCTCAATCTCCCGGCGGGCGATTTTCCAAACGTCCGCGCCCGCCGGGAGCGGCCGAAACGGATCAGCCGGCGAGGTCGCGGGCGACCCGCAGCACCACCTGCTGCTCGGTGACGCTGTCCAGGCTGACCTGGAAACCGGCGACCTCGGTGGCCTGCTGGCCCACGGTCAGGGAGAGCTGTTCCCCGGCCACCTCGACGGTGACCTGGTCGCCCTGGGCGCCGACCAGCTTCGCCTCGACGCCGAGGATCCGGGCGCTGGCCTCCACGCCGCGGTCGAAGGTGATCGTGCAGGCGTCGAGGCCGCAGTCGGTCTCGGCACCTTCGGAGCTGCATCCGGCGAGCAGCGCGGCGCCGAGGGCGAGACCGGCGAGCAGACCGGCGGCACGGCGGGCGGGGGCGGAGGTGGCGCGTCGGATCGTCACCCGCCCAAGGATAGGCGGACTGCGCCAGCGCGCCGTCGCGCCCGGGGCCCGCGACGGCACGCCGGGCGGGGCGTCCGGGGTGCGCGCTAGGGTGCCGGAATGGCTTTCGACGTCGCCCGGGTCCGGGCCGCCTACCCCGCCCTGGCCGAGGGATTCGCCCAC
>NZ_JAGPXV010000760.1:0-2567 GCF_018070405.1 Micromonospora sp. D75 | reverse complement strand
CGGTCAGCACCTCCAGCCCGCGATGCAGGTAGCCGCCCAGCGCGCAGAAGCGCAGGTGCGCGGCGAGCAGCGGAAACGCGGCCCGTTCCCGGCGGTGCCGGCGGTACGCGCGTACGTGCGCCCGGGCCGCCTCGGTCACCGCGCCGGTGCGCAGCCACGGCAGCAGCCCCACGGTGAGCGCCCGTTCGGGCTGGTCGGTACAGGTCGTCGCCACTGTCGCGGCGGTCTGCCGTTCGGCCCGCCGGGTCGGTGGCCCCTGCGGCTCGACCCAGCCGGTCAGCGCCGGCGTGAGCGCCGCCAGCGCCGCCTCCGGGTCACCCCACCCGGCCAGCAGGTCGGCCCGCCGCGCCGGGGCGCACCCCGCACAGCCACCCACCGGGTCCGTCGCGTCGGCGGCCGACCAGCGTTCGTACGCCCGGCGGGCCGCCGGCTCGTCGCCGAGGTGGTCGGCGACGCGGCAGCGCAGCTCCGCGACCGGCGCGGCGTCCTCGCCCAGCTCCCCGGCGAGCGTGTCCAACAGGGACCGGGCCTGATCCAGGCCCACCCGGGGCGTGCCGAACAGCGCCTCCACCGCCTGCCGCTGGTGCCGGCGCAGCCGGGTCAGCTCGTCGGGCCGGGCGTCCAGCAGCCCGGGGTGCCGGGCCACCGTCTCCCGCATCCGCCGCACCGGCTCCACCGCGCGCCACCGCTCACCCAGGTGCAGGTACGCCTCGACCAGCGCGAACCGCGCCGACAGGGCGGTACGCGGGTCACCGGTGGCGTCCGCGCGGGAGGCGATCCGCTCCAGCTCGGCGCAGCGCTCCTCGCCGTCGGGCCGGTCCCGGGCGTCGGCGAGCGCGGCGGCCAGCCCCCGGTCGCGTGCCGTGGTCATCGGAGCGTCCCGCCGGTCAGCTCGGCGACGGCGGCGGCCAGCTGACAGCCGGTGGTGACACCGCAGTCGACCAGCCGGTCGAGCTGGTGCGGTGTGACGCCGCGCTCCAGGTCGGTGGTGACCTCGCCGCAGATCTGGGCCGACCCGTCGTCGGCCACGTGCACGTACGCCTTGGGCCAGAGCCGGTCGTGGTTCCACCTGTTGCAGAAGGCGTGCAGCTCGGGCACGTGCTCGATGCCGAAGTGCGGCGCGACGACGGTGCGTACCTGGAGCAGCTCACCTGCCGCGCCCCGGCGGTGGAACCAGATCAGGTTCCGTTCCCAGCGGCCCACGAGCGCGCCGTCGGGCTCCTCGACCACCGCGTACCCCCGGTGGGCCAGCACGGCGGCGATCAGCTCGCCGGTCAGCGGGCGCAGCGCCTGGGGGTGTCCGGTCAGCGGACCGTCCGGACCGTCCTCGATCTCCGGCGACGCCATCGGGCATCCCTTCTGAGGCGAATAACACAAACGACGGTCCGACCCGTGCTGCGACGCGCGGACACGACCCGGAAAAGCGGCGTTCCACCGGGTGCCGCCGTTACCGTGACTCTATGGCGGGCCGTACCTCTCAGGCGAGCCGGCGGCGCGGCGCGTCGCCGCGTGGCACCACGAACAACCGCGCCCGGCAACCGGCGAAGAAGGCGGCGGCGCGGAAACCGGCGCGGCGGCCGGCGCGCCGCGGGCCGGCCCCGGCCGCGTTCGTCGGCCGCGCCGCGGGCGCCGTCTGGATGGGACTGGCCCACACGGTGGGCTGGGCGTTCCGGGCCGCCGGCCGGCAGGCCGCGTCCACCCGGGAGCTGGATCCGGAGCACCGCCGCGACGGCGCCGGGCTGCTGCTGTTCGGCCTGGCCATCCTCAGCGCGGTGGGCATCTGGGGCGGCGGCGCCGGGCCCGTGGGCCGGCACCTGGCCGACACCGTACGGCTGTTCATCGGCGCCATCTCGATAATCCTTCCGGTGCTGTTCATGGTCGGCGCGTGGCGGCTGATGCGGAGCCCGGCCGACCCCGAGCACCGCGGTCGCGGCCTGGTCGGCTGGGGCTCGATGATGCTGGCGACCGCCTCGATGCTGCACATCGGGCAGAACCCGGTCGACGAGGTCCAGCGCGACTACGCCGGCGGCCTGATCGGCGCGGGCGTGGGCGACGTGCTGAAGTCGGCGGTGACCGCGTGGGTGGCGATGCCGCTGCTGCTCCTGCTGCTGGTGTTCGGCCTGCTCGTGGTCACCGCGACCCCGATCAACAAGATCCCGGAGCGGCTCGGCCTGCGCGCCGACCCGGCCGCGCCCGAGGACGATGAGGAGGAAGCCGAGGCCGAGGCGGCGGCGAAGCCGGCCCGTAAGCGGCCGGCGAAGCGGATGCCGTCGCCGCTGGAGCCGCTGGACCCGGACGACGAACTGGCCGGCGTCGACCTCCAGGAGACGCTCGTGCTGCCGCGCAAGCCGCCGCGGGTGCCGGCGAACCGCAAGCCGGTCGAGCCGCCGGAGCACTCGCCGCTGCCCACCCGCGCCGAGCAGCTCGCGCTCACCGGGCTGGCCGGCGACTACACGCTGCCGCCGGCGAACCTGCTCGGCAGCGGCGCCAAGCCGAAGAGCCGGAGCAAGGCCAACGACGAGGTGATCGCCGCGCTGACCGGCGTCTTCGAGCAGTTCGACGTGGAC
>NZ_JAGPXV010000076.1:0-14615 GCF_018070405.1 Micromonospora sp. D75 | reverse complement strand
CAGCGGTTCACCGACCTGTCGGTGGAGGGCGCCGACGTCGGCCAGGGTGCCGATGAACTCGCGCAGCCCGGCGTCATCGGCCGGCAGCCCGATCCCGGTGGTCAGGGACTGTTTCGCGCGGCCGGGCGGGGTGGGGGGGGGGGGGGCCAGGGGATCTCGGGGGATGGGTGGAAGGTGATGCCGGCGGTGGCCCAGCGCGGGCCGTGGCCGGCGAGGCGGCTACGGAACCGCTGCCAGTCGTGCGTGGCACGCGGTGACCAGCCCAGCTCCGCGACGGCGGGCAGGCGGGGGAAGAGCATGTACTCGACCTCGGCCCGCGTACTCACCGACTCGGTCCACAGCGGCGCCTCCACGCCCAGCACGGCCTCGGCCGGTACGCCCCGCACGTGGGTGCCCGGATCCCACTCGTACGCCCGGCGCACGTCGATGAGACCCGCCCAGTCGTGCCCGATCGGGGTGTCCGGCGCGTACTTCATGTCCAGGTACGCGTGGTTGGCGGGGGAGAGGATCACCCGGGCGCCCCGGCGTACCGCGTCGGCGGTCTCCGGGTCGTCGCCGTTCGTGCCCCACCACTGCAGGACGCGCCCGTCGACGTGCCCGGCCGGGGCGAGCTGGTGCCAGCCGACCACCGTCTTGCCGGTGGCCTGCACCAGCCGCTGCGCCCGTTCCACGAAGGCGCGGTAGCTCTCGGCCGGCACCTTGAACGCCTCGTCGCCGCCGAGGTGCAGCCACGGCCCCGGCGTGAGCGCGGCCACCTCGCCGACCACGTCGGCGACGAAGGCGTACGTCCGCTCGTCGGCGGGGTCGACGTAGCTGAACCCGACCTCGGTGCCGGTGTAGGGCGGTGGCGCGACCTTGCCGGGCGCCAGTTCGGGGTACGCGAGAAGCGCCGCGTTGGTGTGGCCGGGCAGGTCGATCTCGGGCACCACAGTGACGTGCCGGCGGGCCGCGTACGCGACGATGCGCCGGTAGTCGTCGCGGGAGTACCAGCCGCCGGGGCCGCCGCCGACAGCTGTCGCGCCGCCCACCTCGGTGAGCCGGGGCCAGGAGTCGACGGCGATCCGCCAGCCCTGGTCGTCGGTGAGGTGCAGGTGCAGGTGGTTGAGCTTGTACCGGGCCAGGTGGTCGACCACCCGCAGCACGTCCTCGACGGGGAAGAAGTGCCGGGCCACGTCGAGCATGGCGCCCCGATAGGGGAAACGCGGACGGTCGACGATGGTGCCACCGGGCACTGCCCAGCGGGTGGCGACCGGCGTGGGGCTCTCGATCGCCGCCGGCAGGAGCTGCCGTAGCGTCTGCGCGCCGTGGAACAGGCCGGCCGGGGTGGCGGCGGTGATCCGGACGCCGGTGGCGGTCACGTCGAGGTGGTAGCCCTCGCCCTCGAGCCCGTCGACGGCCGGCCCGCCGGAGCCGTCGTCCGTCGCCCGGGTCCCGGGAGCAGCGGCGGCATCCGGGGCGGACGGGGACAGCGTGAGCGTCAGCGGGCCGTCCCCCCGGGCGGGGGCGTCGGCGACCGGCAGCGGGAAGCCGGTGGCCGGACGCAGCCAGGTGGCGAGCTGCTCGGCCACGTCCCGCCCGGCGTCACGATCACCACCGAGGCCTGCAAGGCGTACCTGACGACCGGGCGTGAGCCCGACGGCCTGGCCGCGCAGATCGAGGCGCACCTGGAGTCCCTGGAGCGCGAGATGGGCCGCCGCCTCGGCGACCCGGACGACCCGCTGCTGGTCTCGGTACGCTCCGGCGCCAAGTTCTCCATGCCCGGCATGATGGAGACCGTCCTCAACGTGGGTCTCAACGACCGCAGCGTGGTCGGCCTCAGCAACCAGGCGGGTGGGAACGACAGGTTCGCCTGGGACTCGTACCGCCGGCTGATCCAGATGTTCGGCAAGACCGTCTGCGAGGTGCCGGGCGAGGAGTTCGAGCACGCGCTGGACGAGATCAAGAGCGCCAAGGGCACCCACAACGACCTCGACCTGGACGCCGACGACCTGCGGGGGCTGGTCGACGCGTACAAGAAGATCTTCGCCAAGCACACCGGCCGCGAGTTCCCGCAGGAGCCGCGCGAGCAGCTCGACCTCGCCATCCGCGCGGTCTTCGACTCGTGGAACGCGGAGCGGGCGATCCTCTACCGCCGCCAGGAGCGCATCCCGGCCGACCTGGGCACCGCCGTCAACGTGGTGGCGATGGTCTTCGGCAACCTCGGCCCCGACTCGGGCACCGGCGTCGCGTTCACCCGCGACCCGGGCAGCGGCGCGCAGGGCATCTACGGCGACTACCTGGCCAACGCCCAGGGCGAGGACGTGGTCGCGGGCATCCGCAACACCGTGCCGTTGCAGGAGCTGGAGCAGCTCGACAAGACCTCCTACGACCAGCTGCTCGGCATCATGGCCCGGCTGGAGGAGCACTACAAGGACCTCTGCGACATCGAGTTCACCATCGAGCGCGGCAAGCTCTGGATGCTGCAGACCCGGGTCGGCAAGCGCACCGCCGCCGCCGCGTTCGTCATCGCCGGGCAGCTCGTCGACGAGGGCCTGATCGACCTGGACGAGGCGCTGCACCGGGTCAACGGCGCGCAGCTCGCCCAGCTGATGTTCCCGCGCTTCCAGCTCGACCACGAGTTCGAGGCGGTCGCCAAGGGCATCGGCGCCTCCCCGGGCGCCGCGTCCGGCAAGGTCGTCTTCACCTCGGCCCGGGCGGTCGAGCTGGCCGCCGAGGGCGAGGCGGTCATCCTGGTCCGCCGGGAGACCAACCCGGACGACCTCAACGGCATGATCGCCGCCAAGGGCATCCTGACCTCCCGGGGCGGCAAGACCAGCCACGCCGCGGTGGTGGCCCGCGGCATGGGCAAGACCTGCGTCTCCGGCGCCGACGAGCTGGACGTGAACGTGCCGGCGAAGAGGTTCACAGTGGGCGACCACGTGGTGAACGAGGGCGACGTGGTCTCGATCGACGGCACCACCGGCAAGGTGTACCTCGGCGAGGTGCCGGTCATGCCGTCCGAGGTGGTGCAGTACTTCGAGGGCGAACTCGACCCGGAGAACACCGACGACGCGCTGGTCCGCTCCGTACACCGGATCATGACGCACGCCGACGCGGCGCGGCGGCTGCGCGTGCGCACGAACGCCGACACCGGCGCGGACGCGGCCCGGGCCCGGCGCTTCGGTGCCGAGGGCATCGGCCTGTGCCGCACCGAGCACATGTTCCTCGGTGACCGGCGCGAGCTGGTCGAGCGGCTCATCCTGGCCTCCGGCGCGCGGGAGCGGGAGGACGCGCTCGCGGCGCTGCTGCCGCTGCAGCGGGCCGACTTCATCGAGATCTTCCGGGAGATGGACGGCCTGCCGGTCACCGTGCGGCTGATCGACCCGCCGCTGCACGAGTTCCTGCCCCCGCTGGAGCAGCTCGCGGTGAACGTCGCGGTCGCGCAGGAGCGCGGTGAGGACGTCGCGAAGGAGGAGGCGCTGCTCGCCGCCGTCCGGCGGATGCACGAGGAGAACCCGATGCTGGGCCTGCGCGGCGTCCGGCTCGGCCTGGTCATCCCGGGCCTGTTCGCCATGCAGGTCCGCGCGATCGCCGAGGCCGCCGTGGCGGTCGTCCGCGACGGCGGCAAGGCCTGCCCGGAGATCATGGTGCCGCTCGTCGGGGCCGTGCAGGAGCTGGAGACGGTACGCGCCGAGGCCGAGCGGATCATCGCCGAGGTGGTCGGGGACAGCGGCGTCGAGGTGCTGATCGGCACGATGATCGAGGTGCCCCGGGCGGCGCTGACCGCCGGGCAGATCGCCGAGGCGGCCGAGTTCTTCTCCTTCGGCACCAACGACCTGACCCAGATGGGCTGGGGCTTCTCTCGCGACGACGTGGAGGGCGCGTTCTTCTGGCGCTACCTGGAGCTGGGCATCTTCGGCATCTCGCCGTTCGAGTCGATCGACACCGACGGCGTCGGCCGGCTGGTCCGCATCGCCGCCGAGGAGGGCCGGGCGGCCCGCCCGGGCCTGAAGCTGGGCGTCTGCGGCGAGCACGGCGGTGACCCGGACTCGGTGCACTTCTTCCACGAGGTCGGCCTGGACTACGTCTCCTGCTCGCCGTTCCGGGTGCCGGTGGCGCGCCTGGAGGCCGGCCGGGCGGCGATCACCACCACCGGCTCCGACTCCCGCTGACGCCGACGCGGGGCCGCCGGTGTTCATCGACGGCCCCGCGTACCGCCTGGCGCGCCTTTCCGGCCTCCTCGGCGTAACCTGAGCTTCCGCCACGTGTCGATCAGGAGGGGTGGGCGCATGACCGCCGTCTGGGAGAACCTGACCATCGACGCCCGGGACCCGTCCCGGCTCGCCAGTTGGTGGGCGGAGGCGCTCGGTTATCAGGTGGTCACCGACAAGCCGGACGAGGTGGAGATCCGCCGCACCCCCGACACGCTGCCCGGTCTCGTCTTCGTCCCGGTCGCCGGGCCGAAGGAGGGGAAGAACCGGCTGCACATCGACCTGCGCCCGGCCGACCTGGAGGCCGAGGTCGAGCGCCTGGTCGACATGGGCGCGCGGCACGTCGACATCGGCCAGGGAGACGTGGAGTGGACGGTGCTCGCCGACCCGGAGGGCAACGAGTTCTGCGTTCTCCGGGGGAAGTGAGCGGCGACGCGGCGCGGCTGGTCGACGAGGCGCCGAAGGACACCGGGTACGGCCGGTCGCCGTTCGAGCGGGACCGTGCCCGGGTGCTGCACTCGGCGGCGTTCCGGCGGCTCGCCGCGAAGACGCAGGTGCACACCGCCGGCACCGACGACTTCCTGCGTACCCGCCTGACCCACTCGCTGGAGGTCGCGCAGATCGCCCGCGAGATGGGCGCCCGCCTCGGCTGCGACCCGGACGTGGTGGACACCGCCGGGCTGGCCCACGACCTGGGCCACCCGCCGTTCGGGCACAACGGCGAGTACGCGCTGGACGAGCTGGCCGCCGCCTGCGGCGGGTTCGAGGGCAACGCGCAGACGCTGCGGGTGCTCACCCGGCTGGAGGCCAAGGTGCTCACAGCGGACGGGCGTTCGGCCGGGCTGAACCTGACCCGGGCCGCGCTGGACGCGGTGAGCAAGTACCCGTGGCCGCGCCGGCCCGGTGAGCGCAAGTTCGGCGTGTACGCCGACGACCGCCCGGTCTTCGACTGGCTGCGCGAGGGCGCGCCGCCCGGCACCCGGCGCTGCCTGGAGGCCCAGGTGATGGACTGGGCCGACGACGTGGCGTACTCGGTGCACGACGTCGAGGACGGCATCCACGGCGGGTACGTCGACCTGCGCCCGCTGCTGGCCGACCCGGACGAACGGCGGGCGCTCTGCGCCGACGTGTCCGCCACGTACTCGGGTGAGGCGCCGGAGGACCTGGGCGAGGTGCTCGCCGACCTGCTCGCCGACCCGGTGCTCGCCCCGCTGGCCGCGTACGACGGCAGCCACCGTGCGCTCGCCGCGCTGAAGGCCACCACGAGCGTGCTCACCGGCCGGTTCGTCTCCCGCGTGGTGGCCGCCACGCAGCAGCGCCACGGTCCCGGCCCGCACCGCCGCTACGCCGCCGACCTGGAGGTGCCGCGCCGGACCCGGGCGCAGTGCGCGCTGCTCAAGGGCATCGCGCTGCGGTACGTGATGCGCCGCCCCGGTGCCGAGGGCCGGTACGCGCGGCAGCGCGACGTCCTGGCCGGGCTGGTGACGGCGCTGCTGGACCGGGCGCCGGACGCGCTCGACCCGGTGTTCGCGCCGTTGTGGCGGGACGCGGCGGACGACGCCGGACGGCTGCGCGTGGTGATCGACCAGGTCGCCTCGCTCACCGATCCGGCCGCGCTGGCCTGGCACGCCCGCCTGGTGTCGCCGAGCTGACCGGATCACCCCGGCGAGCTTAGGTTAGCCTAAGTGGCATGACGGACCGCCCGAAGAAGCTCACCGCCGCCACGGTCGTCCGGACCACGCGGCCCACCCCGCACCTGATCCGCCTGGTCCTGGGCGGTCCCGAGCTGGCCGGGCTGCCGGTGGGCGCGTACACCGACCACTACGTGAAGTTCCTCTTCCCGCCGGCCGGGGTGACCTACCCGTACCCGGTCGACCTGGCGACGATCAAGCGGGAGTTCCCGGCGGAGCAGTGGCCGCGCCTGCGCGCGTACACGGTGCGGGCCTGGGACGCCGCGGCGGGTGAGATGACGGTGGACGTGGTGCACCACGGCGACGAGGGGCTGGCCGGGCCGTGGGCGGCGGCGCTGCGTCCCGGCGACCGGGTGTTGTTCACCGGGCCGGGCGGCGCGTACGCGCCGGACCCGGCCGCCGACTGGCACCTGCTGGCGGGCGACGAGAGCGCGCTGCCGGCCATCGCCGCCGCCCTGGAGCGGCTGCCGGCGGGCGCGCGGGCGAAGGTGTACGTCGAGGTCGGCGGCCCGGCCGACGAGCTGCCCTTGACCAGTGCGGGCGCTGTCGAGGTGTGCTGGCTGCACCGCGACGGCCGCCCGTACGGCGAGCCGCTGGTCGAGGCGGTACGGGCGCTGGAGTTCCCGCCCGGCCGGGTGCACGCGTTCGTGCACGGCGAGGCCGGCGCGGTGAAGGAGCTGCGGCGGCTGCTGCGGGTCGAGCGCGGCGTGCCCCGGGGCGACCTGTCCATCTCCGGCTACTGGCGGCAGGGCCTGGACGACGAGGGCTGGCGCTCCGCCAAGCCGGCCTGGAACGCCGCGGTGGAGGCCGAGGAGGCCACCACCGTCCCCTCCTGACCGCCCTCGCCGCCCGCCGCCCGCCGCCCGCCGCCCCCGCTCCCGACGCCGATCTTGGAGTTGTGGCGCCTCTGATACCGGTGTGAAGCGGGCATCCTGGGCGCCACAACTCCATGATCGACGGAGGCGGAGTGGGCGTTTCGTCCTACCCGGGCGGCTGCGCTGCCCAGGATGGGGTCATGGGGGAAGACGTGGGGGAGCGGGCCGGGACGCAGCCGGCCGACCGGGTGGTGCTCGGGGTCGGCGTGGCCGGGGTGCTGGCCGTGGTGGCCTGGGGCGTGTTCGCGCGTGGTTCCCTGGCGTCGTTCGGCGCGGCCGGGCTGAGTTGGACCGTGAGCACGTTCGGCTGGTTCTTCGTGCTCGCGGCGGACGCCTTCCTGGTGCTGGCGGTCGTCGTGGCCGCCTCCCGGTTCGGCCGGATCCGGCTGGGCGCCGACGACGACGAGCCGGAGTTCGACACGCTGGCCTGGGTCGCCATGATGTTCAGCGCCGGCATGGGCATCGGCCTGGTGTTCTTCGCCGTGGCCGAACCGATCCAGCACTACGCGACGCCGCCTCCCGCCTCCGGCGTCGCGCCGCAGACCGGGGCCGCCGCCGCGACCGCCATGCAGTACACGCTCTTCCACTGGACGCTGCATCCGTGGGGCATCTACGCGATCGCGGCGCTGGCCCTGGCGTACTCGACGTTCCGCAAGGGGCGGGGCAACCGCATCTCGTCCGCGTTCACGCCGCTGCTCGGCGACCGGACCGACGGCCCGCTCGGCCGCGCGATCGACCTGCTCGCCGTCTTCGCCACCGTGTTCGGCTCCGCGACCAGTCTCGGGCTGGGCGCGCTCCAGGTGGCGGCCGGCCTCGACCTGGTGGCCGGCGTGCCGGACGGCCGGGCCGTCGAGCTGACGATCATCGGCGCGCTCACGCTCGCCTTCGTCGTCTCCGCCTTCTCCGGACTGCACCGGGGCGTCAAGTGGCTGTCCACCACGAACGTGCTGATCGCCGTCGTACTGATGCTGTTCGTGTTCGTGGTCGGTCCGACCGTCTACACGCTGGAGGTGTTGCCGGCCTCGGTCGGTGACTACCTGAGCGGCCTGGTGCGCATGTCGACGCGTACCGGGGCGTTCTCCGATCCGGCCTGGCTGGGCTCGTGGACCATCTTCTACTGGGCGTGGTGGATCTCCTGGGCGCCGTTCGTGGGCACGTTCATCGCCCGCATCTCACGCGGCCGGACGGTCCGCCAGTTCCTGATCGGGGTGCTGCTGATACCCAGCGGCGCGAGCACCGTCTGGTTCGCGGTGATGGGCGGGACCGCCCTGCGTACGCAGACCACCGGCACCCGGGACCTGGTGGCCGACGTGGAAGCCGGGTCCGAGCAGGCGCTGTTCGGCCTGCTCGACGCGCTGCCGCTGGCCACGCTGACGAGCGTGCTCGCCATGGTGCTGATCGCGCTCTACTTCGTCACCAGCGCGGACTCGGCGTCGCTGGTGCTCGGCTCGCTCAGCTCGCGTGGCGCGCTGCGGCCGCACCGCGGGGTGGTGGTGCTCTGGGGTGTGCTGATCGGCGCTGTCGCGGCGGCGTTGCTGCTGGCCGGCGGGCTGGCCGCGCTGCAGCAGGCGACCATCCTGGTCGCGCTGCCGTTCGTCGTGGTGATGCTGGGCCTGGCCGTCGCGGTGCTCCGAGAGATGGCAGCCGATCCGGTGCTGCGCGCCGGGCCCCGGCCCCGCCGCTCCGGCCTGGCCGCCGCGGTGAACGCGGCCCGGTCGTACGAGGAGGAGGAGCCGGCCCCCGTCACCCGCTGGTTCCACAGTCGGCGCCGGTGAGTGGGGGTACCTCGTTTTGTAGCATAGGTGCTACATTTCGAGGCATGACTGCGGTCGAACTTCCTGGGGCCGTCGCGTCCCCCCGACCGCCCGACGAGGATCTCGTCCTCGACGTGCGGGATCTGCGTATGCGCTACGGCGCCGTCGACGTGCTGCACGGCGTCGACCTGACCGCCCGGCGGGGCGAGGTGGTGGCGCTGCTCGGGCCCAACGGCGCCGGCAAGACCACCACCATCGAGATCCTCGAAGGCTTCCGGCTGCCCTCGGCCGGCACGGTGCGCGTGCTCGGCAGCGACCCGGCCCGCGGCGACGAGCGGTGGCGCGCGCGGCTGGGCGTGGTGCTCCAGTCCTGGCGCGACCACGGCAAGTGGCGGGTGCGGGAGCTGCTCGCGCACCTCGGCGACTTCTACGCGCCGTACGGCACCGACCGGATCCCGCGCCCGTGGCCGGTCGACGAGCTGCTGGAGACGGTGGGCCTGACCGCGCACGCCGGCAGCCGGGTGGCGCGGCTCTCCGGCGGTCAGCGCCGCCGGCTGGACGTGGCTGTCGGCATCGTCGGCCGCCCGGAGCTGCTGTTCCTGGACGAGCCCACTGTCGGCTTCGACCCGGCCGCACGGCGCGAGTTCCACGAGCTGGTGCACCGCCTGGCCGACCTGGACGAGACCACGATCGTGCTGACCACGCACGACCTGGCCGAGGCGGAGAAGCTGGCCGACCGCATCCTCATCCTGGCCGGCGGCCGGATCATCGCCGAGGGGTCGCCCGACCAGCTCGCCCGGCGCGTCGCGGGGGACGCCGAGGTGCGCTGGACCCGCGACGGCGAGCGGTACGTGCACGCCACCGCCGACGCCACCGCGTTCCTGCGCGACCTGCTCCGCGAGCACGGCGACCGGATAGGCGAGCTGGAGGTGCGCCGGGCCAGCCTGGAGGACGCGTACCTGGCGCTGGTGCACGAGGAGGAGACCGGCATCCGTACCGGCCGGGCCGAGCGGGTGTGGCAGCAGGAGGCGGACCGATGAACCCGACCACCAACGCGCTACGGGCCGGGCTGCGGCGCGGCGTGATCGAGCTGCGCGCGACGTTCACAAACGGCCAGGATCTCTGGACCTACTTCTTCCCCACCGTGGTGCTGCTGATCGCGGTGTTCTGGATGCGCGGCTCGACGGTGCCGGGCACCGACTTCTCGCTCGGCGCCCGTACGCTGCCCAGCGCGCTCGGGATGGGCCTGCTCTTCGGCGGCCTGCTCGGGCTGGCCAACCAGCTCGTCATCGACCGGGAGGACGGCACGCTGCTGCGCGCCAAGGCCATCCCGGACGGCATGCTCGGCTACCTGGTCGGCAAGATCGTGCTGGTCTCGGCGGTCGCGCTGATCGGCGTGGTCATCCAGCTCACGCCCGGGCTGTTCTTCCTGGACGGGCTGCGGCTCGGCGACCCGGGCGCCTGGCTCACGCTGGCCTGGGTGGTGCCGCTCGGGCTGGTGGCGACGCTGCCGCTGGGCGCGGTGATCGGCTCGCTGATCGAGAACCCGCGCAACATGGGCCTGGTGGTGATGCCGATCTTCGGCCTGATCGCGCTGTCCGGCATCTTCTATCCGATCAACGGCCTGCCCGGCTGGCTGCAGGGCGTCGCCCAGGTGTTCCCGCTCTACTGGCTAGGCTTGGGCATGCGCTCGGCGCTGCTCCCCGGCGACCTGGCAGCAGTCGAACTCGGCGGCTCCTGGCGGCACCTGGAGACGGTCGGCGTGCTCGGCGCCTGGGCGGTGCTCGGGCTCGTGCTGGCCCCGGTGGTGCTGCGCCGGATGGCCCGCCGGGAGTCCGGCTCGCGGGTCACGGCCCGGCGGGAGCGGGCCATGCAGCGGGTCGGATGAGAGGGCGTCGATGAGCGAGACCGTGCACAACCGGATCGCGGTGCTGCGCGCCGAACGGGGCATCTCCCGGCGGCAGCTCGCCGACGCGCTCGGTGTGCACTACCAGACCGTCGGTTACCTGGAGCGCGGCGAGTTCCGGCCCAGCCTGCACCTGGCGCTGCGCATCGCCGCGTACTTCGAGGTGCCGGTCGAGGTGGTCTTCTCCATCGAGCCGTTCCCGCGTATCGGCGACCCCGCGGCGGCCCGCTCGGCCTGAGCCGGCGGGGACGGGCGTGGTCGGCCACACGCCCGTCCCCCCGGCCGCCGGATCGTCGGTCCGGCAGGGCAGGATGTACGCCGAGGGGGTGGCGGTCATGGCGGGGCGGATCCGGGACGAGGACATCGCGCTGGTCCGCGAGCGCACCGCCATCGCGGACGTCATCTCCGAGGTGGTGACGCTCAAGTCGGCCGGTGGCGGCAACCTCAAGGGGCTCTGCCCGTTCCACGACGAGAAGAGCCCGTCGTTCAACGTCTCGCCCGCCCGCAACGTGTTCTACTGCTTCGGCTGCGGGGTCGGCGGCGACGCGATCAAGTTCCTGATGGACGCCGAGCACCTCAGCTTCGTCGAGTCCGTCGAGCGGCTGGCCGCCCGCGCCGGCATCCAGTTGCGCTACGTCGAGGACGACAGGTCCGCGCCGCGTCCCCGCCCGCAGCAGGGGCAGCGGCAGCGCCTGGTGGCCGCGCACGCCGCCGCCGTCGACTTCTACCGGGCCCAGCTCACCACCGCCGGCGCGCGCCCGGCCCGCGAGTTCCTCGCCGGGCGCGGCTTCGACCGGTCCGCCGCCGAGCGGTACGGCTGCGGCTTCGCCCCCGACGGGTGGGACCTGCTCACCAAGCACCTGCGCCAGCAGGGCTTCACCCACGACGAGCTGGTCACCGCCGGGCTGTCCCGCCCGGCCCGCTCCGGTTCGCTGATCGACCGGTTCCGCCGCCGCCTGATGTGGCCGATCCGGGACATCACCGGTGACGTGATCGGCTTCGGCGCCCGCAAGCTGTTCGACGACGACGACGGCCCGAAATACCTGAACACCCCCGAGACGCCGATCTACAAGAAGTCGCACGTGCTCTACGGCATCGACCAGGCCAAGCGGGAGATCGCCAAGCAGGGCAAGGTGGTGGTGGTCGAGGGCTACACCGACGTGATGGCCTGTCACCTCGCCGACGTGCCGACGGCGGTGGCGACCTGCGGCACGGCGTTCGGCGGCGACCACATCTCGGTGCTGCGCCGGGTGCTGTTCGACAGCGACGAACGGGCCGGCGAGATCATCTTCACCTTCGACGGCGACGCCGCCGGGCAGAAGGCCGCGTTGCGCGCGTTCGAGGACGACCAGCGCTTCGTCGGGCGTACCTTCATCGCGGTCAGCCCCGACAACATGGACCCGTGCGAGCTGCGCCTGGCAAAGGGCGACCTGGCCGTGCGCGACCTGGTGGCCCGCCGCGAGCCGCTCGTCGACTTCGCGCTCCGGCACGTGATCAGCCGGTTCGACCTGGACACCGTCGACGGCCGGGTCGAGGCCATGCGCCGCGCCGCGCCGCTCGTGGCGAAGATCAAGGACCGGGAGAAGCGCCCGGAGTACGTGCGCAAGCTCGCCGGCGACCTCGGCATGGAGATCGAGCCGGTGCAGCGCGCGGTGCTCAACGCGGCACACGGGCCGCAGGCCGGCGGCGCCGCCCCCGCCGCCCCGGCCCGCCCCGGCCGGGCCACGCCCGCTGTGGACAGTCCGCGTTCCATGGTGGAGCGGGAGGCGCTCAAGCTGGCGTTGCAGGAGCCGGTGCTGGCCGGTCCGATGTTCGACGCGGTCGAGGTGACCGACTACCAGCACCCGGTGCACGTCGCGGTACGCGCCGCCGTGGCGGCGGCCGGCGGCGCGTCCACCGCCACCGGCGGCGCGGTCTGGATCGAACGGGTCCGCGACGCCTGCGACGACCTGGCCGGGCAGGCGCTCATCGGCGAGCTGGCGGTGGAGCCGCTGCGCATCGACGGCGAGCCGGACCCGAGGTACGTCTCGATCACCATGGCCCGGCTCCAGTGGAGTTCGGTCACCGGCCGCATCCGTGACCTCAAGTCGAAGATCCAGCGGGTCAACCCGGTGAGCAACAAGGACGAGTACTTCGCCCTGTTCGGGGAACTGCTGTCGCTGGAACAGCACGCACGGGCACTGCGCGAGCAGGCCGCCGGAGGATTGTGATGGGACTGTTCAACCGCCGGCCGAAACTGCCGTCCGCCGACCGGCCGCCGCTGGCCGCCGACGAGCGGGTGCTCGCCTGGGCCGCCGCCGGGACCGGCGAGGGCGGCAACGACGGCGTGCTGGTCGCCAGCAACCGTGGCCTCTGGCTGCCCGGCCGGGTGGAGCGCCTCGGCTGGCACGACATCCTCAAGGCGGTCTGGTCCGGCCGCGAGCTGACTGTCACCCCGGCCGAGCCGGTCGCCGAGCGCGACGGCTACCTGGTGGTGGCGGACGGCCTCCCCGAGACGTACCTGCTCGTCGACCCGGGTGACCTGCCGCACCAGGTCCGGGACCGGGTCACCGGCTCGGTGGCGTACACCTCGCACCACGAGATGCCCGGCGGCTCCGGGCGGATCGCGGCCCGGCGGGTGCCCGGCGTCGACGGGCTGACCTGGACGGTCCGCTACGACCCGGGGACGCCCACGGACGACGAGGACGTGGCCGCCGAGACCGCCCGGCTGGTCGCGGCGGCGCGGGCCGCCACCACCCCCGCCGACGTCTGAGGTCTACACCTTGAGGACGTCGACCTCGTAGAGCGGGATGGTGGCGTCGCCGGTGATGGCCCAGAGCGCGACGTGGGTGTCAAGCAGCAGGGTCATGCGCCGATCCCGAAGTCGGCGGCGATCTCGGCGTTGGTCTGTGGCGAATCCCAGTCACCCGAGAGGTCCACCTGCCCCGCGAGGGAGCCGATCGCCGTGCGGTCGGTCCGGCGCACCAGCGGTACGACCTTCGCCACGGGGGTGCCCGCCCGGTCGATGATGATCTCTTCGCCGCGTTCCACCCGCTCGATGATGCGCGACAGGTGGGTCTTGGCATCATGCATGTTGTAGTGCACAGCCTCAGCCGACGTGGCGCGCGCCCTCCTCGGTTAGCTAAGTTCTTAGTTTAGGCACGTGGGCGGGCGCCGTCGAGGAAGAGCGCGACGACCCGGGCGGGGCCGGTCTCGTCGGTGAGGTCGGCCGCACGGGCCAGGTGCAGGAACGCGTTCATCAGGAACTCCGGTTCGCCGGTGACCGCGCCCTCGGCGCGGGCGTCGGCGAAGAACCGGGTGACCGGGGCCAGCATCAGGGCGACGTAGAGGCCCGAGACGTGCTCGCTGGTCTCGGCGGAGACGAGCGGCAGCGTGTCGTAGATGCGCTGTTCGAACGTGATCGCGTCGCCGTGCTGCCCGGCGGCGACGGTGGCGAGCGCGTGCAGCCGGTGCGGCACGTCGCCGGGGCCGGCCAGCGCCGCCGAGATCCTGCCGCCGACGTCCCGGATGTACCGCTCCGCCACCGCGATGTAGAGGTCCTCCTTGCCGCCCGGGAAGTGGTGGTAGATGGACGGCTTCTGGATGCCGACGCTGCGTCCCACGCCGACCAGGGAGATGCCCTGGTAGCCGGTCGCGGCGAGCTGTTCGGCGAAGGCGTCCATGATCTGGGTGCGGGTGTCGCTCATCGGTTCTTCCTGGCGTGGTGGAGGGCGAGGGCGCAGGCGGCGGTTCCGGCGACGGTGAGGGCGGCGAGCGCCGCGACGCCGATCGGGGCCGCGGCGAGCGGCGTGCCGCCGCCGAGCTGCCGGGCGGTGTCGACGATATAGGTGAGCGGGTTGACCGTGGCGATCACCCGCATCCAGCCGGCGAGTTCGTCGACCGGCGCGAACACGCCGGTGAAGAACGACAGGCCGAACACGACGAGCGTGACCAGGTTGGTGGTGGACGCCGAGCCCGACCGGATGGCGAGCGCCGTGCTCAGCAGCGCGACGCCGAGTCCGAGCGCGAGCATCAGCAGGAGCATTCCGGCGACGCCGGACCAGCTCGCCGGCCGGTAGCCGATCGCGACGGCCCCGGCGACGGTCACCACCATCTGGAGTATGACAGCGAGCAGCGCGGCGACGACCGGGCCGACGAGGCACGGCGTCGTGGTCCCGTGGGCGAGCCGGAGGCGGTCCAGGTATCCGCGGGTGATGTCG
>NZ_JAGPXV010000759.1:0-2570 GCF_018070405.1 Micromonospora sp. D75 | reverse complement strand
ACGTCCTCGCCGGCTCGGCCACCGCGATGGCGCTGTCCTCGCTGACCATGCAGCTCATGCTGCTGTTCGAGCAGGCCACCATCGGCCTGTTCGCCTGGGGCAACGGCTCGCTCGTGCAGGGCGACCTGGTCGCGTTCACCCAGCTCGCCCCCGTGATCGCTGTCGCCGCACTGGTGCTCGTGGCACTCGGGCACCGGCTGGACCTGCTCGCCCTCGGCGACGACACCGCCACCGTGCTCGGGCTCAACGTGCGTCGTACCCGGCTCACGGTCGTGCTGCTCGCCGTGCTGCTCTCCGCCGCGGCGGTCACCCTGGCCGGCCCGATCGGCTTCGTCGGTCTCGGCGCGCCGGTGATCGTCCGGCTGCTCGGCAAGTGGGTGCCCGAGGTGCACCGGCACCGCGTCCTGATGCCGCTGTCCGGCATCGTCGGCGTGGTCATCGTGCTCGGCTCCGACGTGCTGCTGCGCGCCGTGCTCGGCGGCCAGGCCGGTGTCGACGTGCCGACCGGCGTGGTGACCACGCTCTTCGGCGCGGTGCTGCTGGTCTGGCTGGCCCGCCGCCACCGCGACGCCGGACCGACCCGGCAGGCGCCGGGCGGCCACGCCGCCGTGCGCTCCCGCGGCTTCGTTGCCGCCGTCGTCGCGGTCTGCGCGGTCGTCGTCACCGCCGCGCTGGTGCTCGGCATGCTCGCCGGTGACACCTGGGTGCTGCTGGGCGACATCGTCAACTGGGTGCAGGGCCGCACCGGACCGGCGTACACCTTCGTGCTGGACGCCCGCTGGCCGCGCGTCGCCGCGGCGCTGCTGGCCGGCGCCGCGCTGGCCCTGGCCGGCACCACAGTGCAGGCGGTCTGCCGCAACCCGCTGGCCGAGCCGGGCATCCTCGGCATCACCGGCGGTGCCGGCATCGGCGCGGTGTCGCTGCTGACGTTCGCGCCGATGGCCGGCGTGCTCGCACTGTCCGGCGCCGCCGGTCTCGGCGCGGTCGTCGCGTTCGCGCTGGTCTACGGCCTGGCCCGGCGGCGGGGACTCAACTCCGACCGGCTGGTGCTGATCGGGTTCGCGGTCTGGCAGGGCGGCACGGCGATCATCACGTTCATCGTGGTGTCCTCCGACCCGTGGAACACCGGCAAGGCGCTGACCTGGCTGTCCGGCTCCACCTACGGGCGCACCGCCCCGCAGGTGCTGCCGGTGGCGATCGCGCTGCTGGTCGCGCTGCCGGTGGTCGCCGCCGTGCGCCGCGAGCTGGACCTGCTCGCGCTCGACGACGACACGCCCCGGGTGCTCGGCGTCCGGCTGGAACGCGCCCGGCTGGTCGCGCTCGGCCTGGCGGCGCTGCTCACCGCCACCGCCGTGTCGGCGGTCGGCGTGATCGGCTTCGTCGGCCTGGTCGCGCCGCACGCGGCCCGGGCGCTCGTCGGCGGGCGGCACACCCGCGTCCTGCCGGTCGCGGTGCTGCTCGGCGCCACCCTGGTCAGCCTCGCCGACACGCTCGGCCGCAGCGTCATCGCCCCCGCCCAGGTCCCCGCCGGTCTGGTCACCGCCATGATCGGCACCCCGTACTTCGTCTGGCTGCTGTGGCGTTCCCGCGCCGCCGCGGCCGCCCGTTGACCCGTTCGCCGACGAACCACCCCCCGCACGTGAGAGGAATGACGCATGACCAGCACCCTGGCCGTCGCGCCCTGGCGAGTCTTCACCGTCGAGGTCCGCGCGCTACGCCGGCTCGGCCCGTCGTTCCTGCGCGTGACGCTCACCGGCCCGGACCTGGACCGGTTCGCCGACAACGGGTACGACCAGCGGATCAAGCTGGCCCTGCCGCCGGTCGACGGCGCGTCGGGGGAGCTGCCCGACGGGCCGGACTGGTTCCCGCGGTGGCGTGAGCTGCCGGACGCGCTGCGCAGCCCGATCCGCACCTACACGGTCCGCGCGGTCCGGCCGGAGGCGTACGAGGTGGACGTGGACATGGCGCTGCACGGCGACGGCGGCCCGGCCACCCGCTGGGCCCGGCGGGCCCGCCTCGGCGACCGGATCGCCGTGGTCGGCCCGGACGCCGGCTGGGACGGCCCGCACGGCGGTGTCGAGTTCCAGCCGCCCGCCGGGGCGACGCTGCTGCTGGCCGGCGACGAGACCGCCGCGCCGGCGATCTGCGCGATCCTGGAGCGGCTGCCCGCCGACGCGCGCGGGCACGCGCTGGTGGAGGTGCCGGAGACCGGCGACGAGCTGCCCTGCCGGCCCCCGGCCGGCGTCACGGTGACCTGGCTGCCCCGCGACGGCGCCCCGCACGGCAGCCGGCTCACCCCGGCCGTGACGAGCCTGGCCGGCCGGCTGGTGCCGGTACCTGTCGCGGCGGGCGCCGCACCGCTGGCCGAGGTGGACGTGGACCGGGACATCCTCTGGGAGGTGCCGGAGCGGCCCGACGGCGCGGCGCTCTACGCCTGGCTGGCCGGGGAGGCGGCGGTGATCCGCGGCCTGCGGCGGCACCTGGTCACCGAGCGGGGCATGGACCGGCGCGCGGTGGCGTTCATGGGCTACTGGCGGGCCGGTCGCGCGGAGAACTGATCGTCTCGCGGG
>NZ_JAGPXV010000758.1:0-2575 GCF_018070405.1 Micromonospora sp. D75 | reverse complement strand
CCGGACCACCGCCGGCCCGGAAGCGCCGCGGGTGCTGAGCGACCCCCCGTACGCCGCCGACGCCGACACCCTGCCCGCCATCGCGGCGGGCGCCACCGGCTACCTCCTCAAGGACGCCCCACCCGACGACCTGGCCGCCGCCGTCCGCACCGCCGCCGCCGGACGCACCACGCTGGCGCCCACCGTCGCGAACCGGCTGATGAACCGCCTGCGTACGCCGGGCACCGCCCTGACCCGACGCGAGACCGAGGTCCTCGCCCTGGTCGCCGACGGTCTGTCGAACCACAGCATCGGCACCCGCCTGCACCTGACCGAGGGCACCGTCAAGTCCCACCTGGCCCGCATCTACGCCAAGCTCGGCGTCGAGTCGCGTACCGCCGCCGTCGCCACCGCCACCGAACTCGGCCTCATCCGCCGCTGACCCCGGGCAGGTGCGCGTCGTCGGCCGCGCCGGCTACCGGCGTCAGCGATTGAGCAGGTCACAGCCGGGGTAGTGGGCCTCCTCGCGGAAGATCAATCGGCGGCCGGGTTCCGGCCTGTCCGGCGAGAGGGGTACGACCGGTGCGGAGCTGGGTACGCGACGCCGTCGCGCGGTTACGCGGCGACGGGATGACAGTGGTCGAGCTGACCGCCGCCGCTGTGGTCGCGTGGATCGTGGCGGCGGTGGTGATCCGTCACCCGGATCCGTTCTTCGCGCCGACCGCCGCGCTCGTCGTGCTCGGCGAGTCCCGCGGGCGACGGCTGCGGCAGACCGTCGAGATCCTGCTCGCCGTGGCAGCCGCCGTGCTCGTCGCCGAGCTGCTGGTGTACGCGCTGGGCCCGGGCACCGAGACGGTCCTGCTGGTGCTGCTGCTGACCACCACGACGCTCGTGGTGATCGGGGCCCGCCGTGCCCTGGTCGTGCAGGCCACCGTCTCGGCCATGTACCTGGTCGTGGTCTCCGCGCCGAACGGGACGCTGATGCCGTTCCGCTTCGTCGACGCGCTCATCGGCGGCACCGTGGCGCTCGCCGCCAGCCAGCTGATGGCCGCCCGTGACCCGCTGGCACCACTGGTGGCCCAGGCCCGGCGCAGCTACACCGACCTGGCCGACCTGCTCGACCAGGTCAACGCGGCGCTGCGTGGCTGCGACGAGGACGCCGCCCGCGCCGCGCTGGACCGGGCGCGGCAGGTGGACGACTGCGTCGCCGAGATGCAGGCCGCCGTGCTCGCCACCGGCGAGACGCTGCGGCTGGGACTGCGCCGCCGGCACCTGGGCAAGCTCGTCGAGGTGGAGGCCACGCTGCGGCAGCTCGACTACGCCGCCCGCAACATCCGGGTGCTGGCCCGGGCCGGCGTGACCCTGACCCGCCGGCACACCGCCACGCCGCCGGAGCTGGCCGCCGCGATCGGCGCGCTGACCTCCGCCGTACGGTCGGCCGGTGAGGCCATGGCCCACGACCTCACCGGCGCCGACGCCGACCGGCACGCGCAGCGGGCCGACGCGGCGGCGCTGGAGGCGGTCCGGATCGCCGCGGGCCTGCTGCGGACCGATCCGCCGCTGCCGGTCACCATGATCGTCGGGCAGATCCGGGCGACCGCCATCGACCTGCTGCGCGGTGTCGGCCACGACGACGTGACGGTGCTGGACCGGGTGGACGAGGCGCTCGGCCTGAGCCGGGGGTGACACGTTCGCCGCTGGTCCGCTCAGTGCTGATGGATCGGGGTGTCGAGGTCCGTCAGCCGCCGGCCGGACCCTCCGGCGGCCAGGGCGACGAACTCGGCGGCGATCGCCACGGCGGTCTCCTCCGGCGTCCGCGCCCCCAGGTCGAGTCCGATCGGTGAGGAGAGCCGGGCGAGGGCGGCCTCGTCCACGCCCGCCTCGCGCAGGCGGCGCAGCCGGTCGGTATGGGTGCGGCGGCTGCCCATCGCGCCGATGTAGCGGGCCCGGGTGCGCAGGGCGACCTCCAGCAGCGGGACGTCGAACTTCGGGTCGTGGGTGAGGACGCAGAGCACTGTGCGCTCGTCGACGGCCGTCGACTCCAGGTATTTGTGCGGCCACTGCACGACGAGGTCGTCGGCGTCGGGGAAGCGCTTGCGGGTGGCGAACACCGGCCGGGCGTCGCACACCGTGACGTGGTAGCCGAGGAAGCGGCCGATCCGGGCCACCGCGACGGCGAAGTCGATCGCGCCGAACACGATCATCCGTGGTGGCGGCAGGTACGACTGCACGAACACGGACACCTCGTCGTGCCGCTGCTGCCCGCGCGTACCGAGTCGCACGGTTCCGGTGGTGCCGAGGGCCAGCATCCCCTCGGCCTGCTGCGTCACCGCGCGGTCCAGGTCGGCGTCGCCGAGGGTGCCGGCCACCCGGTCGGGCCAGACCACCATCTGGGCCATTCCGGCGGACGCCGTCGCCACCGGCGTACCCGCGCGGATCGCGGCGAGCACCGCGTCGGGCTCGGTCAGCACGACGTCCGGCTGCACCAGGACCTCGATGGTGCCGCCGCAGGTCAGGCCCACCTCGAAGGCGTCGTCGTCGCCGACGCCGTACGTCTCGGTGCGCACCTGGCCGGTGCGTATGGCCTCCCGGCACA
>NZ_JAGPXV010000757.1:0-2585 GCF_018070405.1 Micromonospora sp. D75 | reverse complement strand
GTGGTGCCGGGTTACTCCGCCGACCAGAGCCGCCGGCTGCTGGCACGGGCCGCCGACTCCGGTGACCTGCTCGGGCCGGCGCACTTCCCGTTCCCCGCGGCCGGGTACGTGCGCCGGGCCGAGCGCGGCTTCACCTACACGTTCCTCGACGTCTGATGCTCATCGCCGACTTCCACACCCACCACGCCTGTCCGGACTATCCCGCGGTGCTGCCGCACAACGCCACCGGCGTGCTCGCCGCCCGCTGGGCCGACACGGCCCGGCGGGTCGCCGACCTCGACGGCCTGCTCGCCGAGTCCGGCCGGCACGGCGTTGACCTGCGCGTCCTGAGCGCCCCGCCGGCGATGGTCACTCCGCACGGCGAACGGACGCGGCCGGACGATTTGCGGCGGCTCAACGACCACCTGGCGGCCGTGGTCGCCGCGAATCCGGGCCGCCTCGCCGGGCTCGCCACGATCGACGCCTTCGGCGGCGACGCGGCCGCCGGGGAGGTGGTCCGGGCCGTCCGCGAGCTGGGCCTGCCGGGCGTCGTCGTCGACTGCGGCGCCGCGGACGGGCGGCTGCTCGGCGACCCGGCCGCCCGTCCCACCCTGTCCGCCGCGGCCGAGCTGGGTGTGCCGGTCTTCGCGCATCCGATCAGCAGGTCCACGCTGACCGCCGAGTTCGCCGGCCTGGGCCGGCTCGGCACGTCGCTGGCCCGCGGCACGATCAACGCCGCCGCGCTGCTGTCCCTGCTCACCGGCGGCGCCCTGGCCGCGCTGCCCGGCCTGCACGTGGTCTTCCCGATGCTCGGGGTGGCCGGCCTGGCGCTCGCCGCCGCCACCGACGAGGGCGCGTTGCTCAGCGCGCCCGGCCGTCGCGCCCACGTTTACGCCGACACCATGGGGTTCGTGCCGTCGGCGATCCGCTTCGCCACCGACCTGCTCGGGGTCGACCACGTGGTCGTCGGCGGGGACTGGCCGGTCGCCGAACGGGAGACCACCCGGGAGCGGGTCGAGGTGGCGCTGCGCGGCGCGGGCCTCGACCCGGACGAGCGCGCACTGGTGGCCGGCGGCAACACGCTGCGCCTGCTGGGCCGCGGCTGACGCGCCGATCAGGCCGGCGCCGATCTCGTTCCCGCCACGGCCAGCGGGGCCGCGCCGAACGACACCGCGAACCGCTTGCACCAGATCGACACGCTGCGCAGCCCGTCCAGGTCCACCGACGCCGGGATGTCGTACGCCTGGTCGCCGATGTTGCCCTTGAGGCGGCCCAGTTCCACCCAGCGGCCGTCGTCGAACACCTGCCAGCCCGCGCGGCCCTGCTGCACCTTCCGGTCGGTGAGCCAGACCCGCAGGTCGGGGCCGTCGGAGGTGTTCAGGCCGCGCAGCAGCAACTGACGGCGGCCGTCGGCGAGCCGGACCAGCTGCGCCCGGCCGGACGTGTCGTGCTCGTGGGTGACGAAGTCACCGGCGGCCAGGACCACGTCGGCGGGCGGCCCGCCGGTGGCCGGCGGACCGCTCGTGCCGGCCGTCGGCGGCTCCGTCACCGACGGCAGCGCCTCGCGCACCTCGCGGTCGGTCACCAGCCGCCACGGCTGGAACAGGTACAGGCTCACCCCGAGACCGGCGACCACCACGACGGCGAGCACCGACAACACCACACGTCTTCTGCCCATGCCGTGAACCGTAGGGCCGTTCCCGGCCGGAGGATCTTTCCGTCCGCTTACGGCCCGACCGCGGGCCGCCGCGCCGGGACGCCGATGGGTAGCGTCGGGCCCATGGAGCGCTACGTGCTCGTCGTCGACGACGACCGGACGGTCAGCGACGTCGTCCGCCGCTATCTCGAACAGGACGGCTACCGGGTCCGGCTGTCCTTCGACGGGGCGGACGCGCTCGTCGCGGCCGGGGAGCAGCCGCCCGACCTGGTGGTCCTCGACCTGATGATGCCGGGCCTCGACGGCATCGAGGTGTGCCGGCGGCTGCGGCGGAGGCTGCCGGAGCTGCCCGTCGTCATGCTCACCGCGCTCGGCGACGAGGCCGACCGGGTCGCCGGGCTGGAGGTCGGCGCGGACGACTACGTGACGAAGCCGTTCTCCCCCCGGGAACTGGTGCTGCGCATCCGGTCGGTGCTGCGGCGCACGGCCCGCGACGACCGGGGACCGGCCGGGGTGCTGCGCGACGGCGACCTGACCGTCGACGCCGGCCGGCGGGTCGCCGAGCGAGGCGGGGAGCCGCTGGCGCTGACCGTGCGGGAGTTCGACCTGCTCGCGTTCCTGCTTGCGAACCCGGGTCGCGCGTGGTCCCGGGCCGAACTGCTGGACCGGGTGTGGGGCTGGCGCTTCGGCGACCAGTCGACCGTCACCGTCCACGTCCGGCGGCTGCGGGAGAAGATCGAGGACCGCCCGGCGCAGCCGTGCCGCATCCTCACCGTGTGGGGCGTCGGCTACCGCTACGAGCCGCTGGAGTCCCGGTGAGCGAGCTGCTGGTCATCGGGTCCTACGCCCTGCTGGCCGGCGCGGTCGTCGGCGCGCTCGGCGTGGGCGCGCTGCGGCTGGTGCGCCGCCGGTCGATCCTCGCGCACCTCGCGGTGCTGCTCGCGGGCAC
>NZ_JAGPXV010000756.1:0-2591 GCF_018070405.1 Micromonospora sp. D75 | reverse complement strand
CAGGGGCGCCCACTGTGCGCCGGATACCGGCGCAGCCGCGGCAGGCGTCCCCGGGGCGGCGGGGCGGGTCGGCGCGGGCGGGTACGGCGGCGGGATCGCCGGCAGCGACACGGTGGGCTCGGACAGAGCGGGACCGGAGTGCCCGGGGGAAACGGGACCGGGTTGGCCGGGCAGGACCTGTCCAGGCTGTGCGGGCACGACCGGACCGGAGTGCCCCGGCAGAGCCGGGTTGGGGGGTCCTGACAGGGGCGGACCGGAGTGTGCCGGCGGGGCCGGGCTGTGGTGTGCCGGCGGGGCCGGGCTGTGGTGTCCCGGCAGGGTCGGACCGGGGTGCCCGGGCAGGGACGGACCGGGGTGCGTGCCGGCAGCGGCGGCGAAGCCGCCGGGAGGTGGGCCGTAGCCGGCGGGAGCGGCGGCGGAGCCGCCGAGGTACTGGCGGGCTGCGCGTACCGCGGGATGGTCCGGACCGAGCACGGCGGACCCGGCGGTGGCCACGCGGCTGTAGTTGCGGCGGGCCTCGTGCCGGTTGCCCAGCTCCTCGGCCACCCCCGCGAGGTCGAAGCTGAGCGCGAGCATCAGCGGGTCGCCGTCGCCCCGGCGGCGCTCGCCGGCGGCGTAGGCCTCTTCGAGTACGCGCCGGGCGGCGGCCGGGTCGTCGGCCTCGCGGTGCAGCCGAGCCAGCAGGTGGCCGGTGGCCAGGACGTCCTGGTGGTCCTCGCCGTACGCCGGGCGGGCCGCGACGATCGCGTCGGCGAGCAGGCGGCGGGCGCTGGTCAGGTCGCCGGCGGCCCGCATCGCGAGGGCCTGGTGCTGGGTGGCGATCAACGGGGAGGGGTGGGACACGGGAGCAATGCTGCCCGGAATCGTCAGTTGCGCGCTACCCACCCGATTGTTGTGGCCTCCGACCTGCGCAAACGTGCGGCGTTGGTGCTGATGTGCATGATCGTTCCGGGCCGTGTACAGTAATGCCCCGTGCGGCCCGCCAGGCCGGCCGATGCGGTGAGATGATCACCTTGGCCGACCGGGTAGGCTGGTACGTGCAGGTCCGGGTGGCGGAATGGCAGACGCGCTAGCTTGAGGTGCTAGTGCCCGTATAGGGCGTGGGGGTTCAAGTCCCCCCTCGGACACCAACTTGCAGCATCCATGCTGTGTTTCGCGTACTAGGTGGTCAAGCGCGCTTGACCACGCAAATCTCAACGCAGCGACCCCCTCGATCGAGCCTGTCTTGATCGAGGGCGATTGTCGTGGCTGATCGTTCCGTGGCTCCCGTCATCCCTCCCCGTGCGTCTGTCGGACCGGGAGCAGAGCCCGCATCGGCCGCGTGGTGGAGCCACTCGTCGTCCACCATTGCCCCCTGCCTGTGCTACCGACGTCACGCGCCGGCACGATGGTGTACGGCCTGGCTGCCCTCGACAGCAGTGGCCGGAACATGGGCGCGAGCTACTCCGTTTCGGGCCTGCGTTACCTGCCCCGGCAGGATGGCGGCTCCGGCGCGGTCAACGGACGCATCGGCCAGTACGAGGTGTACGTCAGCACCGACGGCACCAACTGGGGAACGGCCGTGGCCACTGGCGCGTTCGCCAACGACGCGAGCCAGAAGGACGTCCGGTCCACCGCGAAGACCGGGCAGTACTCGCGACTGCGTGCCGTGAGTGAGGTCGCCGGCAACCCGTGGACGTCGGCCGCGGAGATCTACGCCCTCAACTGAGGCCCGTCCGTGCGTTCCCGGGGGAGTGACCGCACGGGACGGTAAGGCATGGGGTGGCCGCCACGGAGCGGGCACCCCATGCCGTTATGAGCCGGCTGCGCCCCGGTGCCAGAGGAAAGACGCATACGAACACCAAGTATCGGTCCGCTGAACAGGGATGACATGGTGCACTCCCGAAGAGTCGACGACTTCCGGAGTCAGTCTTCACCGAGCGGCGGCATAGGTCGGATCCTTGATCTGGCAGGGATCGGGTTCACGACTGCCTCGGGTGACCGAGGGCTCCTACGCTGAAATTTGTGGAAGATGTCGATGACGCCCGCGAGCTCGTTGAGCAGCGGATGCGCGCCACGGGGTTCGAGGAGGACATCCTCGACAAGGTCTTGGATCTGCTGGAACGCTTCGACACCGATCGGGAGAAGCTGTTCGAGGAGATGCTCTCCAAGCTGGAGCAACCGGGCTATGACGGCCTGACCGACCGGTGGGAGACCAACTGCGAGCAGGCCGAGGCGCTGATGGAGCGCCTCGAATCGGACATCCGGTCGGTGCTGGAGGACAGCCAGGCCAACGCGATGTCCGTCGACGAACGGTGGACCGCGGTCGGCCCGCGTGACTTCCTCGCCGGGGAGCGCAAGATCTGGGCGCAGGTCGCCCGGCTCGACGTCCCCGAGGTCGCCACGCTGATGAGCAAGGTCCTGGAGGCCGACCTCGCGCTCATCAAGAAGTGCGAGGAGGACCTCAAGAACGCGCGCAGCAACGACGCGATCGTCGAGCAGCTGCTCCTCAAGAACTTCGGCTCCATCCAGGACACGGTCAAGAGCCTGCTCGTCAAATACCTCCCGACTTCGGGCGCCCGCTTGATCGTCCTCTTCATGAAGGACCCGTC
>NZ_JAGPXV010000755.1:0-2598 GCF_018070405.1 Micromonospora sp. D75 | reverse complement strand
GAAGACGATCGCCGGGGCGTTCGACTTGGCCTGCTCGAACAGGTCGCGGACACGGCTGGCGCCGACGCCGACGAACATCTCGACGAAGTCGGAGCCGGAGATGGAGTAGAAGGGCACCCCGGCCTCGCCGGCGACCGCGCGGGCCAGCAGCGTCTTGCCGGTTCCGGGCGGGCCGAACAGCAGCACGCCCTTCGGGATCTTGGCGCCGAGGGCCTGGTACTTCGCCGGGTTCTGCAGGAAGTCCTTGATCTCGTGCAGTTCCTCGACGGCCTCCTCGGCCCCGGCCACGTCCGCGAAGGTGGTCTTCGGCGTGTCCTTGGTGATCATCTTCGCCTTGGACTTGCCGAAGTTGAGCACCCGCGAGCCGCCACCCTGCATCTGCGACATGAAGAACAGCAGCAGGAGCACGAGCAGCGCGATGGGAAGCAGGTTGACCAGCAGGCTGACCCAGATGCTGTCCGACGACACCTTGGTGTCGACCGGGCCGGTGATCCGGTCCGCCGCCTCGGCCTCGCGGACCTGGTTCCAGACCTGGCCGCCGACCTCGTACGGGAACTGCGCCTCGATCTTGTCGGTGGTGGTGTCGTCGCCGAACTTGGCCTTGTCCTTCAGGTCGAGCTGGAGCGTCTGCTCCTTGTCCTGGAAGACGACCTTCTCGATGCCGCCCTTGTTGAGCTGGTCGAGCGCGACGGACGTGTCCACCCGGTGGTAGCTGGGACCAGCGGTGAACAGTTGACTGAGCACAACGGCGCCGAGGATGACCAGGATGATCCAGACCACCGGTCGGCGGAAGAAACGCGTACGTTCCATGCTGTTGTCGGGTGCCGAGGCGCCCGCATCCTCCTGATCGACGTCCTGACCGTCTGAATGGTGTCGCCGCCTTGAGCGGCGGCCGGGGCCGCCGTGCGGGCCGGCCCGACCCCCGGGGCACGCAAACTGCCGCACCACGGTCATTCGACGGTACACCGTACGCGCGACGAGCGAGCTTGCGAGCCCGTCACTTACGCGCAGGGCGAACCCGGGTTTGGGCCGGCGTGGCGGGGAGCTCCGCACCCGGCCCACCCATACCGCACGGTCAGCGGTTCGAGGGGTCGGGCGTGGAGGGTGCCTCCACGTCACCGGCCCCTACCGTAGACCGGAAGGCTGAGAGCCCGCTGAATGTCCGCTGACGAAGGGCTCGGCGGAACTCACGCCCGGGCGTACACCTCGGGCTTGAGCACCCCGACGTAGGGCACCTCGCGGTAGCGCTCGCCGAAGTCGAGGCCGTAGCCCACGACGAACTCGGTGGGGATGTCGAATCCGACGTACTTGACCGGAACCTGCACCTTGACCGCGTCCGGCTTGCGGAACAGCGCGACCACCTCGACGCTGGCCGCGGAGCGCGACTCCAGGTAGCGCAGCAGCCAGGACAGGGTCAAACCGGAGTCGACGATGTCCTCGACCACCACCACGTGCCGGCCGGCGATGTCCCGGTCCAGGTCCTTGAGGATGCGGACCACGCCGGACGAGGTGGTGCCCTGGCCGTAGGAGGAGACGGCCATGAACTCCAGCTCGGCGGGCGGGCCCTGGCGGCCCAGCGCGCGGGCGAAGTCGGCCATGAACATGACCGCGCCCTTGAGCACGCAGACGAGCAGGAGGCCGTCCTCGACGTGCGCGTAGTCCGCCGAGACCTGCTTGGCCAGCTCCGCGGTCTTGTCGCGGATCTGGGCCTCCGAGATGATCACGTGGTCGATGTCGGCGTCGTACCAGGAGCCGTCAGCCATGCTCCTAGCCTGCCGTACGCCCCACGGCGGCCGTCGGCGGGGCCGCTCCTTTTGGCGCGGTCCCGCCGGGGATTTTCGGCGCGATCTGAACAAATCACCTCAGCAGGTACGGGAGCGCCAGCGCTGCCCGTCATCGCTCGGCTTCCAGTCGGCCGAGTCGCGGGTGTCGGCAGTGAGCCCGAAGGCGCTGGCCCCGACGAGGAGAAGCAGGAAGAGCAGGAACAACAGAACGGTCATGGCGGCGCTCGCTTTCGCATGGTTGAGACGGTTTTCGCCGCCGGTGCGCACCGGACACCATTGATTCTGCGAGCCACCGACCGATACGGACAGTGGCAGGAATGTCATTGGGCATCGATTTACTGCCACCGGTCGGGTTACCCTCGTCACATGCTCCGCTCGGTCGCCGTCATCGTCATGGACCAGGTCGCCGCGTTCGAGCTCGGCGTGCTCGCCGAGGTCTTCGGCACCGACCGCACCGCCGACGGCTTCCCCAGCTACCGGTTCGATGTCTGCACCGCCGACGGCGGCCCGGTCCGCAGCCGCTCCGGATTCCTGCTCGCCCCCACCGCCGACCTCACAGTGGTCGAGGACGCCGACCTGGTGGCGGTGCCCGCGCACGCCGACGGCGCCCCAGTGCCCGAACCGGTGCTCGCCGCGCTGCGCCGCGCCGCCGACCGCGGAGCCTGGCTGCTCAGCGTCTGCGCCGGCGCGTTCGTCCTCGGCGAAGCCGGCGTGCTCGACGGGCGCGCCTGCACCACCCACTGGCGCTACACAGACGAGCTCCAGCGACGCTTCCCGGCCGCCCAGGTGCAGTGCGACTCGCTCTACGTGCAGG
>NZ_JAGPXV010000754.1:0-2599 GCF_018070405.1 Micromonospora sp. D75 | reverse complement strand
TCCGCCACGGCTCGGGCAGCCGCGCCGCGTCGGCGGCGGGCGGCGCGTCGCGGGCGGCCCGCTCGGCCGCGCGGACCAGGCCGGGCAGCGCGTCGCCGAGCGCGCCGCCGTGCCCGACCAGCCCGACGTGTACGCCGGCCGCGCCGTCGCGTACGGCCACCGCTGTCACCCGGCGGGACCGGACGCTGCCGTTCGTGGTCAGCGCCTCGCCCGCCCAGCGCAGGTGCGCGGCGGCCGTCTCGTCCGCGATCAGCAGCAGCTCGTCGGCGTCACGCCGGTGCCGCAGCGCCGCTTCCAGGGCGTCCTGGATCCCGCTCACCCGTCCCGCCCTCCGGTGTCGACGACGTCGATGCCACGGAACACCGCGGACGGGCAGCCGTGGCTGGCCGCTGCCGCCTGCACCGGCTGACCCTTGCCGCACATGTCGGCGCCGGAGAGCAGCCACGTGCCCTCCCCGCCCAGCCCGCACAGCGCGGACCAGAACGCGGTGGTCTCCGCCTGGTACGCGGCGCCGGACACCTGCCCGGCCAGCCGCCCGTTGCGGATGCGGTGCCAGCGCTGGGCGGTGAACTGGAACTGCCGCCGCCGCATGTCGATCGACCAGCTGTCCGAGCCGGCCAGGTAGAAGCCGTCCGTCACGCCCGCGATCAGGGCCGCGGTGTCCGGCCCGTCCACCGCCGGGCGCAGCGACACGTTCGGCATCCGGGCCATCGGCGTGTGCCGGTACGACTCGGCGTACGCGCAGCCGGCGGAGCGCGGCAGGCCGGCCCGCGCGGCCGAGGCGCGGTCGTGCTGGAACCCGACGAGCACACCCGCCTCGATCAGCGGCCAGGACTGCGCGGCCACCCCCTCGTCGTCGAACCCGACCGTGGCCAGCCCGTGCGGGGCCGACCGGTCGGCGTCCACGCTCATCAGCGCCGAGCCGTACCGGAGCCGCCCGGCGGCGTCGGGCGTGGCGAAGGTGCCGCCCGCGTAGGACATCTCGTGGCCCAGGGCCCGGTCGTACTCGGTGGCGTGCCCGACCGACTCGTGGATGGTGAGCCAGAGCTGCGACGGGTCGATCACCAGGTCGTACCGGCCCGGCCGCACCGCCGGCGCCTGCGTCTTCTCGGCCAGCAGCGCCGGCAGTTCGGCCAGCTCGCCGGCCCAGTCCCAGCCCTCGCCGTGCAGGTACTCCCAGCCGCGGGCCACCGGCGGGCCGACGGTGCGCAGCGCGTCTGGACGCCGCCGTCGCGCGGGCGCCGGCCCACCGCCAGCACCTGCGGGTGCACCCGGACGCGCTGCTGGGTGACGCGGGTGCCGTCCAGGTCGGCGTAGTACGTGTTCTCCTGGGCGGCGGTGGCGCGGGCCAGCACGTGCGCCACCGACTCGTGTGCCTGCAGCCCGGCGCACCAGTGGCTCAGCAGCTCCACCCGTTCGCTCTCCGGCACCTCGAACGGGTTGATCCGGTACGGCGAGCGCCAGGTCGCCTCCGGGTACGCGGGCTCGGGCGCGAGCGCGACGGGCGCGCCGCCGACGTCGGCGCAGGCCCGGGCCAGCGCCAGCGCGTCGTCGCAGGCGCGTACCGCCGCCTCCGGCGTCAGCTCGGGCGTGGCGGCGAAGCCCCACGCGCCCCGGTGCAGCACCCGTACCGCCAGGCCGGTCTCGGTCTCCTCCTCGCTCGCCCGCAGCGCCCCGTCGTGCACGACGGTGCGCCCGGAGCGGACCCGCTGCACCCGCAGCGCGGCGTATCGCGCGCCCCGCTGCCGGGCCCGGGACAGGGCGGCGTCGGCGAGGCGGGCCAGCGGAAGAGCGAGGAAGGAGTCGTCGATCTCGTCGGGCACACGCGCCTCCGGTCGCCGGGGTGCCGCCGTCCGCGCCGGTGGCGCGGCGGCCCGGGGGTTGCGGTGAGGAGACTAGTGCCGCGTGCCGCCCCGGCACAGGGCCCGCGTGGCGGCCGGGCGGCCGACCAGCGCCGTCGCCGCGCAACAGAGCAATCGGGAAGAAGACTGCTGCCGCGCCGGGGCGCGCTTGAATTGATTGGCATCGCTCAATAGATTGAGGGCGGGCGCCGCCGAGGTCCGCACGACCGGGCCGCCGGCGGCTGACAGGTTTGTCCCGAGCCGGGCACGTCGGTCGTACGCACCGACTTCTCACAGTGGCGCATCGACGCGCCGCCACCCGAGCGCGTCGCCGCGCCGCCGTCCGTCCGGACGCGCGTCGTCGCGTCGCGCCGCCCGACGCAGAAGGACTTCCCATGACGATTCTCCGTACCCGTTCCGGCCCGGCCCTGGCGGCGGTGACCGCGCTGGCCGCCGTCGTGGCCGCCACCGCGACGGCCCTACTCGCCGGCCCGGCCACGGCGGCGCAGGGCTGCCGGGTCGACTACACACCCAACCAGTGGCCCGGCGGGTTCACCGCGAGCGTCAAGGTCTCACCCGGCGACACCGCCGTCTCCGGGTGGACGGTCACCTGGACGTACGCCGGCGACGAACGCGTCACGAACGGCTGGAACGCCACCGTCAGTCAGTCCGGCGCGACGGTCACCGCCCGCAACATGTCGTACAACGGCAGCATCCCGGCGGGCGGCTCCACCGAGTTCGGCGTGCAGGGCACGTTC
>NZ_JAGPXV010000753.1:0-2604 GCF_018070405.1 Micromonospora sp. D75 | reverse complement strand
GTCCGGGACCCGGGAGGACCCGGACGATCCGCAGTCCGACCTGGCGGCCGGGCCGCTCGTGGTCGCGTACACCCGGCGGGCGCTGGACGAGCCGGTTCCGGTCGACGGCCCGGCGCCGGACGGACCGGTGGTCGCGCTCGACCCGGCCCGCTGGCGGGCGCTGGCCGACCGGCTCGGCCCGCCGCCGGCCCGCAGCACCTGGCTGGTCAGCCTGGACCTGCCGATCGAGGCGGCGTCGCGGGCCGAGGCGGTCCGGATCTTCTGGTCCTACGTGCAGGAGCTGGGCCCGCGGGAGCTGCCGGCGTTCGTCTCGCCCTACGGCGACGAGCTGGCCATGCAGGCGTTCGTGCTCGGCGTCGAGGCCAACCAGGATCCGGAAGAGGACGACTGACCCCCCGTCCCGGGCGGTAGCGTCCGGGACGAGGGCCGGCGCCGGCCGGCGTGGTCAAGGGGGTGCCATGCGGTTCCGGGACAGGGTCGTGCTGGTGACCGGCGGAGCGTCCGGCCTGGGTGAGGCGACGGCGCGCCGGTTCGCCGCCGAGGGCGGCAAGCTGGTGATCGCGGACATCAACACCGAGGGCGCCGAACGGGTGGCGTCGAGCCTGCCGGACGCGCTCGCGGTGACCATGGACACCGGCGACGCCACCTCCGTCGAGCGCGGCATCGCCGAGGCGGTCGCGCGGTACGGCAGGCTCGACGTGATCTTCAACAACGCCGGCATCGACGGGCAGCAGCAGGCGCTGCACGAGATGGACCTGGCGAACTGGGAGAAGGTCCGCCGGATCAACGGCGACGGCGTGTTCTACGTGCTGCGGTACGGCATCGACGCGATGCTGCGCTCCGGCGGCGGCGCGATCGTCAACACCTCGTCCACGGCCGGGCTGACCGCGCAGGACAACATCTCGCCGTACACGTTCACCAAGGCCGGCATCGTCGGGCTGACCCGGTCCGCGGCCGTCGAGTACGCCGCCCGGGGCGTACGCGTCAACGCGGTCGCCCCGACAGTGGTGATGACCCCGCTCGTGGAGCACTTCATCGCGAACGCGCCGGACCCGGAACAGATGCGCCGGCAGATGGAGTCGTTCAACCCGAAGCCCGGCATCCCGACCGCCGACGACGTGGCGGGCGTGGTGCTCTTCCTCGCCTCCGACGACGCGGCCTGGGTCACCGGGCACACGATCCCCATCGACGGCGGCTACGTGGCCCGCTGAGCGGGCGCGCGAGGGGTGCCCGGCGCCCGCCCCGGCCCGGTTCAGCGGCCCTCGAAGACCGGCTTCTGCTTGTTGACGAACGCCTTGGTGGCGGCGTGGTGGTCGGCGGTGGCGCCGCAGATCGCCTGCGCCTGCGCCTCGGCGGCCAGCGCGTCGGCGAGCGTGCCGGCGTCGGCGATGGAGAGCTGGCGCTTGATCGCCCCGTACGCGACGGTCGGGCCGGCGGCGAGCCGCGCGGCCAGCTCCTGCGCGGCCGGGAGCACCTGCTCGTCGTCGTCCACCAGCCGGTTCAGCAGGCCAAGCCGGCAGGCGTCGTCGGCGCTCACCGGCTCGGCGAGCATCAGCAGCTCGACGGCCTTGGCGTGGCCGACCAGCCGGGGCAGCGTCCAGGACGCGCCGGTGTCGGCGGCCAGCCCCACCCCGGCGAAGGCCATCAGGAAACGGGTCTTCGGGCCGCCGATGCGGAAGTCGGCGAGCAGGGCCAGTGAGGCGCCCGCCCCGGCGGCCATGCCGCGCACCGCGGCGACCACCGGCTTGGGCAGGTTGGCCAGCCGGGCGGCGATCGGGTTGTAGTGCGCCCGGACCGTGCCCAGCGGGTCGGCGTCGGCCGAGTCCAGCGTCTGCACGTGCTCGCGCAGGTCCTGCCCGGCGCTGAACGAGCCGCCCGCGCCGGTCAGCACCACGGCCCGGCAGGAGCGGTCGGTCTCCAGCTCGGCCAGGGTGTCCCGGAGCGCCTCCTTGAGCGCCACGTCGAGCGAGTTCATCGCCGTCGGGCGGTTCAGCGTCAGGGTGACGACGGCGTCGGTGCGGTCGACGAGCAGCGGCTCGGTCACGTTTCTAACGACCCTTCTGTCGTGCCAGGCGGTTGCTCGCGTCGAGGCACTGCTCGACGTACCGGTCGGCGGCCGGCCGGAGCCGGGCGGCGTGCCGGTCGAAGAAGCTGGCCGCGCTGGTGCCCGGCCACCGCTCGGGTAGCAGCGCCGGTGGCAGCTGCGGGTCCCGGAACAGGAACGTACGCCACGCGTGCACGAGCCGGAACCGGGCCGCGTACGCGTCCTCGTCGCTGCTGCGCACCGTGACGCCGGACAGGAGCGGCTTCTGCTCGGCGACGAAACGCTCGTACGCGCGGCCGATCTCGGCCAGGTCCCACGCGCGGCGGACCACGCCCATCGCGCCGGGCGTGCCGGAGGTGTGGGCGGCGGTGAACCGCTCGTAGCGCACGCCCGCCTCGTCGAGCAGCAGGTCGACGTCCTCGCCGGCGCGGGTGGCGACCCAGGTGCAGTCGTCGAGCGTGCCGTAGCCGAGGAAGCTGAGGTTGGCGGCGAGCCGCTGCCGGTCGCGGCGGGACGCGGGCGGGGTGAGCACCAGGAGGTCGAACCGTCCGTCCCAGCTG
>NZ_JAGPXV010000752.1:0-2605 GCF_018070405.1 Micromonospora sp. D75 | reverse complement strand
GCTGCTCGGCCGGCCGATGTCGCTGGCCGTGGTGGGCCCGTTCGACTCCGGCAGCTTCACCGTCGACCGCTGAGCGGCGGCGGTCCGGTCGGCCGGGCGTCGGCCGCGCCGGTTCGCCGGATGCCGGGCGTCGGTGCGGTCCGCCGGACCGCGCCGTGCGGGCTGGGATAGGTTGTGGCCCGTGACTGAGCAGCAGAACACGGTGGCCCGGGTCGGTGTGCTGGGCGCCCGGGGCCGGATGGGCATGGAGGTCTGCAAGGCGGTCGACTCCGCCGCCGACCTGGAGCTGGTCGCGGCCGTCGACCAGGGCGACGATCTGGCCACTGTGGCGCAGGCGGGCGCCGGGGTGGTCGTCGACTTCACCACCCCGGACGCGGTCATGGACAACCTGCGCTGGTGCGTCGAGAACGGCGTGCACGCGGTGGTCGGCACCACCGGCTTCACCGAGCAGCGGCTCGACCAGGTACGCGAGTGGCTGGCCGGCCGTCCCGGTGTGGGCGTGGTGATCGCCCCCAACTTCGGCATCGGCGCGGTGCTGATGATGCAGTTCGCCGCGCGCGCGGCCCGGCACTTCGAGTCGGTCGAGATCATCGAGCAGCACCACCCGCGCAAGCTGGACGCGCCGAGCGGCACCGCCACCCACACGGCTCGGCTGATCGCCGCGGCCCGCGCCGACGCCGGGCTCGGGCCGGTGCCGGACGCCACCCGCGACGAGGTGGCCGGCGCCCGCGGCGCCGACATCGACGGGGTACGCGTGCACGCGGTGCGCGCAACCGGCCTGGTCGCCCACCAGGAGGTGCTGTTCGGCACCACCGGTGAGACGCTGACCATCCGGCACGACTCGTACGACCGGGTGTCGTTCATGCCCGGCGTGCTGCTCGCGGTCCGCGAGGTGGGCCGCCGGCCCGGTCTGACGGTCGGCCTGGACGCCCTGCTGGACTGACCTGGGCGTACCCTCTGCTCATGATCGACTCCGGGCACTCCGACCGCACCGGCCGCCGGGTGACGCTGCGGCCGGTGGACGACGACAACTGGCGGGCCGTCGCCGACGTCGCCCCGCGTGACGACCAGCGCGCCTTCGTGTTCGCGCTGGCCGCCCGCTACCTGCTGCTCACCGAGCGCTCGGACGTCTGGAACTCGCTGGCGGTCTACGCCGACGAGACGGTCGTCGGCCACGTCATGTGGGGCGTGGACGACGACGGGTCGCGCTGGATCGGTGGCATGGTGATCGACGCCGCCGAGCAGGGCCGGGGCCTGGGCCGTGCGACGGTGCGGACGCTCGCCGACTGGCTGGCCGAGGCGGGCGAGCCGATCCGCCTGAGCTACCACCCCGACAACAAGCCCGCCGCCGCCCTCTACACCGCCCTGGGCTTCCACCCCACCGGCGCCATGGAGGACGACGAGCTGGTAGCCGAACTCCGCCCCGCCTGACCCCCGCGCCAACCGCGTCGGGGCGGGTGGGGTGGCGGTCCTGCCCCGTGCCGGGACCGCCGGCCCACCCACGTGAGGGTGGACCGGCGGCCGGGCGGGAACTCATCGGTCGGCTGAAGGATTTTCGTCAGCGGATTCCGGGACCGCCACGTGGAAGCGGAGCTGGGGGACGAGCATGTCGTCCACGTCCAGCGCGCGGGTCGCGCCGTCCGGCTCCCAGCCGGTCGAGCCGAGGAAGTTGCGGGTCGCCGCGTCGGCGTCGAACGCCCACGCCACCGCCCGGGTCAGCCCGTCGGCGCGCCAGTGCTCGACCGCCGCGGCGAGCAGCCGGCTGCCGTGCCCGCGCCGCCCCCACCGGGGCTCCACCAGCAGGTCGGTCACCGCCGCGACGCCCGACGCGAGCGCGTCGGCCGGCTCACCGGGAGCCAGCGCCTCGGCGTCGGCCGGACCGGAGGCGATGAACCCCACCAGATAGGATTGCGCCGCCTCCTCGACGGCGACCAGCACCCGGTGCGCGCCCGAGGGGGGCTCCTGCACCGCCGCGCTCCACCGCCGGGCGAGGTACGCCTCGTCCAGGTTGTCGAGCACGTGCCGGGGCAGGATCCGGCGGTACGCGACCCGCCAGGTCGCGAGCTGGACGCGTGCGATCTCGCCGGCGTCCTCGGGACGCGCGGGCCGGACGTAGCCTGCAGCCATGGCACGTGAGCCTACGCAGGGCGAGGAGGGTGACGGTGGCGCAGGGTGCCGGGCGCACGATCACGCAGGCCGTCGCCGTGGCGGCGCTCGCCGCGGCGGTCACCGTGTTCCTGTCCGTGGCGGCGGTGCGGCACGGCTTCTTCGACCTGCAGGTCTACTACGGCGCGCTCACCTACTGGGCGCGTGACGGCGGGGAGATCTACGACTTCCTGCGCCCCGGCACCCAGTACGGCTTCACCTACCCGCCGTTCGCCGCGCTGGTGATGCTGCCGATGGCGTACCTGCCGTGGAACGCCGCGATCGTGGTGAGCGTGACGCTCACGGTGCTGGCGAGCGCCGTGGTGATCTGGCGGCTGCTGGACCCGGTGGCCCGCCGCTCCGGCTGGACCCGCTGGTTCGCCCTCGCCGTCGCGCTGTGCCTGGCCGCCGCGTTGATCGGGTACGCGCTGCTGTGTAGCCGGATCGTCTGGGCCTGGGA
>NZ_JAGPXV010000751.1:0-2610 GCF_018070405.1 Micromonospora sp. D75 | reverse complement strand
GGGCCAGGGGGACCAGGACCAGCCAGCAGAGGCGCTGGAGCTGGTCCTCGCGCAGCCTCGGGTAGCTCACCCGCAACCAGATGATCACGAAGGCGACGGCGAACACCTTCAGCAGCGTCCACAGCCAGCCGAGCTGCGCGTCGGCGAACGGGCCCTGCCAGCCGCCGAGGAACAGCACAGTCGTCAGCGCCGCGATCACCACGATGCCGACGTACTCGGCGAGCAGGAAGAACGCGAACCGCAGCCCGGTGTACTCGGTCATGTAGCCGAAGACCAGCTCGGAGTCGGCCACCGGCATGTCGAACGGCGGGCGGCGGATCTCGGCCAGTCCCGCCACGAAGAAGATCACCATGGCCGGCGCCTGCCAGAGCAGCCACCACGGCTGCCACGCCTCCACGATGCCGGAGAGGCTGAGCGTGCCGGCCGCCATCGCCACCGAAGCGGCGGCCAGCACCAGCGGTAGCTCGTACCCGAGCAGCTGGGCCGCGCCGCGCAGCCCGCCGAGCAGGCTGTACTTGTTGGCCGACGCCCACGCGGACATGAGCACGGCCAGCACCCCGACGCCCACCACGGCGAGCACGAAGAACAGGCCGATGTCCAGCGGCTGGGCGACCAGGTCACCCGGGCCGAGCGGGATCACCAGCAGCACGAGCAGGTACGGCACCAGCGCCACCGCGGGCGCCAGCCGGAACACCTGCCGGTCCGCGTCGCGCGGGGTGACGTCCTCCTTCTGCACGAACTTGATGCCGTCGGCCACCAGTTGCGCCCAGCCGTGGAAGCCACCCGCGTACATCGGGCCCAGCCGGCCCTGCATGTGCGCCATCACCTTGTGCTCGGCCTGGCCCACGATCAGCGGCAGCGTGAGGAACGCGACGAGCACGCCCGCCACGCGCAGGACCAGCTCCAACCAGTCCGGCATCAGCTCTCCCCCGCCGCGTCGGGGTCCGGCTGCTGCCGGGGCGGACCGGTCGGCGGTTCCCCGGGCAGCGGCCGCCCGAGCGGACCCGCCTCACCGGCCGCCGGAGCAGCGCCGGACCCCGGCCCGGGCTCCCCGGAAGCAGGCTGCTCCGGAGCATCCCCGGCAGTCGGCCGCGCCGGACGCTCAGCGGCAGCCGGCCGAGCCGGACGCTCGCCCGGCGCAGGCCGTACCGGACGCTCACCAGGAGCGGGCCGCGCCGGACGCTCCCGGGCCGGGCGGGCCGGCGTACCCCCGCGGGGTCCCTCACCGGCGCCCGCCGCACCCGCCGGCGTGGGCGTCGTGCCCCACTCACCCGGCGCGGGCACGCCCGGCGGCCGGACCGGCCGGCGGCCGCCGCCCGCCTCCGACGCGCCCGGCTCCTTCGCGCCGGGCCACGGCTTGGCGACCCGGGAGGCGAGGACGAACTCCTTGCGCAGCGGGTGCCCCTCGAACTCCGGCGGCAGCAGCAGCGGCCGCAGCTCGCCGTGGCCGGCGAAGTCGATGCCGAACATCTCGTGGGTCTCCCGCTCGTGCCAGGCCGCGCCGGGGAACAGGTCGACCACCGAGGCGACGACGGGCGCGTCGCGGGGCACCCGGGTGCGCAGCAGCAGCCCGTGCCGGTGCGCGACCGACCAGAGGTGCAGCACCACGTCGAAGCCGTCGGCCAGCTCGTCCACCGCCGACAGCCAGTCGAGGAAGTCGAGACCCAGCTCGGCGTCGTCACGCGCCGCACGCACCGCGTCCGCCCAGCTCGCCGGGGGTACGTCAACGGTGGCGCGGGCGTACCCCTGACCGCCGGAGACCGACGCGGTGGCCTCCACGGGCGCGAGCAGCTCGACCACCCGCCGGCCGACCTCTTCCGGAGTCATGCGCTGATCCTATGGCCGACGGCTGCGGACCGGGTCGGGCCGCCCGTGCCGGATCGTCGCTTTGCCGGGCGGACGGCGGGAGCGCGCGGGAGGATGAGGGACGTGCGCGCTGTGACTGTGACCCCCGGTGTCCCGGACTCGCTGCGGCTGGTCGAGGACTGGCCCGAGCCGGCGCCTGAGGAGGGTGCGATCCTGGTGGAGGCGCTGGCGGTGGGCGTCTGCGGCACCGACCACGAGATCGTCGCCGGCGAGTACGGCGAGGCGCCGCCGGGCCAGGAGCGGCTGGTGCTCGGGCACGAGTCGCTGGGCCGGGTGCTGGAGGATCCGACCGGCACGTTGCAGCCCGGCGACCTGGTGGCGGGCGTGGTCCGCCACCCCGATCCGGTGCCCTGCGCGAACTGCGCGGTGGACGAGTGGGACATGTGCCGCAACGGGCTGTACACCGAGCACGGCATCAAGGGGCTGCCCGGTTTCGCCAGGGAACGCTGGCGGCTGCAGCCCAAGTTCGCGGTCGGCCTGGACCCGGCCCTCGCGTCGGTGGGCATGCTGCTGGAGCCGGCCAGCGTGGTGGCGAAGGCGTGGGACCACATCGAGCGGATCGGGCGCCGGGCCGAGTGGACGCCGAAGAGCGTGCTGATCACCGGGGCCGGGCCGATCGGCCTGCTGGCGGCGCTGCTCGGCAGCCAGCGTGAGCTGTCGGTGCACGTGCTGGACCGCAACACCACCGGCCCGAAGCCGGACCTGGTCCGGGCGCTGGGCGCCACGTACCACACGTCGTCGGTG
>NZ_JAGPXV010000750.1:0-2616 GCF_018070405.1 Micromonospora sp. D75 | reverse complement strand
GGGCCGGTCAGGACCGCCACGGGTTCGGCGGCGCCGAGCGCCACCACGGCGGCGACGACACCGGCCGGCGCCGCCCGGCGGGGGGAGAGGGTGCTCACGGGCTCCAGTCTGGTCGCCCCGCGGGCCCGGCTGCCAATCTCGTCAGCGATCCGTAAGGACATATGCGTCAGGGCACACCACCGGGTCGGCGGTGTGCCCTGACGTCGGGCGTACTCCTCGGGTCAGAAGCCCGGGCCGTGCTGGTGGCCGTGCCCGTGCGAGTGGCCGTGGCCACCGGCGGCCGGCTCCGGCTCGGCCGGCTTCTCCACCACGAGGCTCTCGGTGGTGAGCAGCAGGCCGGCGATCGAGGCGGCGTTGCTGACCGCGTTGCGGGTCACCTTCACCGGGTCGATGATGCCGGACTTGGCCAGGTCGACGTACTCGCCGGTGGCGGCGTCGAGGCCGTGGCCCCAGTCCTTGCCGACGACCTTCTGCACCTCCACGTAGCCGTCGTGGCCGGCGTTCTGGGCGATCCAGCGCAGCGGCTCGACGAGCGACTTGCGCACGATCGAGACGCCGACCTTCTCGTCACCGGTGAAGCCCAGGTCGTCGTCGAGCGCCGGCAGGATCTGGGCCAGGGCGGCGCCGCCACCCGGGACCGTGCCCTCCTCGACCGCGGCCTTGGTCGCGGCGATGGCGTCCTCGATGCGGTGCTTGCGCTCCTTCATCTCGACCTCGGTGGCCGCGCCGACCTTGATCACGGCGATGCCGCCGGAGAGCTTCGCCAGCCGCTCGGCCAGCTTCTCCCGGTCCCACTCCGAGTCGGAGGCCTCGATCTCCTTGCGGATCTGGGCGACCCGGTCGGCGACCTCGGAGGCCTGCCCGCCACCGTCGACGACAGTGGTGTTCTCCTTGTCGACCACGACGCGGCGGGCGGTGCCGAGCACCTCCAGGCCGACCTGGTCGAGCTTGTAGCCCAGCTCCGGGGCGACCAGCTCGGCGCCGGTCAGGATCGCCATGTCCTGGAGCATCGCCTTGCGGCGGTCGCCGAAGCCGGGGGCCTTGACCGCGCAGACCTTGACGGTCTTGCGCAGCGCGTTGACCACGAGCGTCGACAGGGCCTGGCCCTCGACGTCCTCGGCGACGATGAGCAGCGGCTTGTTGTTCTGGAGAACCTTCTCCAGCAGCGGCAGCAGCTCCTCGATCGCCGAGATCTTCTGGGTGGTGATCAGGATGTACGGGTCCTCCAGGACCGCCTCCTGCGCCTCCAGGTCGGTGACGAAGTTCGGCGAGATGAAGCCCTTGTCGAACTGCAGACCCTCGGTCACCTCCAGCTCGGTGACGAGCGCGGAGCCCTCCTCGACGGTGATGACGCCGTCGCGGCCGACCTTCTCCATCGCCTCGGCGATCAGCTCGCCGATCGCGGCGTCCTGCGCGGAGACGGTCGCGACGTGCGCGATCGACTCCTTGCCGGCGACCTCGACGGCCTTGCCGAGCAGCGCCTCGGAGACCTTGGCGGCCGCCGCGTCGATGCCCCGCTTCAGGCCGGTCGGGTTGGCGCCGGCGGCCACGTTGCGCAGGCCCTCGCGGACCATGGCCTGGGCCAGCACGGTGGCGGTGGTGGTCCCGTCGCCGGCGACGTCGTTGGTCTTGGTCGCCACCTCCTTGACCAGCTGCGCGCCGAGGTTCTCGTACGGGTTGGTGAGCTCGATCTCCTTGGCGATGGTCACGCCGTCGTTGGTGATCGTGGGCGCACCGAACTTCTTGTCCAGGACGACGTTGCGCCCGCGCGGGCCGAGGGTGACCTTGACCGCGTCCGCGAGGGCGTTGACACCGTGCTCGAGCAGGTGCCGGGCGTCGTCCGAGAAGCTGAGGATCTTCGCCATCAGTATCCCTTCGAAGCGACGTTGCCCCGGCCCGGCGAGCCGGACCGGGGCAACGACACTGATCGGTTGCTTACTTCTCGATGACCGCGAGGACGTCGCGGGCGGAGAGCACCAGGTACTCCTCGCCGGCGTACTTGACCTCGGTGCCGCCGTACTTCGAGTAGAGGACGGTGTCGCCGACCTTCACGTCGATCGGCACGCGGTTGCCCTTGTCGTCGATCCGGCCCGGGCCGACAGCGAGGACGGTGCCCTCCTGCGGCTTCTCCTTGGCGGTGTCGGGGATCACGATGCCCGAGGCGGTGGTGGTCTCGGCCTCGTTCGCCTGGACCACGATGCGGTCCTCGAGCGGCTTGATCGCAACCTTGGTCGCGGTAGTCACGGGCATACCCTCCCGGGTACTTGGTGTCGTTGCCGGCCGGCGTGCCGACCAGCGTCAATCTGCCACATGCCACCGGGCGGGGCCGTCGTCGCGGGTGCCGGTCCGCCTGGCGCTCAACCCCCGGGCACGAGGCTCGGGCGTTGGCACCCTCAGGGTGAGAGTGCTAATCGCAGGTTATTCCTCGGCTAGCACTCCGTCAAGGAGAGTGCCAACGCGCGTCGCCCTCCGTGTCGCGCCGGAACCGGCCCGGGAGAATGGGCGCGTGGATCTCGACCTGCTCGCCGTGCTGCGTACCCCCGAGGGGTCGGCGGCGCTCGCCGCGGCCGGGCGGGTGGCCGGCGGCGACCCGCTGGCGGCGGCGGCCCCGCTGCG
>NZ_JAGPXV010000075.1:0-14648 GCF_018070405.1 Micromonospora sp. D75 | reverse complement strand
GTGTCCGCCACCACCTTGGCCGCCTCGCGGGCGGTGGCCGGATCCCGGTCGAGCGTGAACCGCACCCCGTCCGCCTGCACGATCATCACGGCCATGCTGTGGGCGACCACGTCGTGCAGCTCGCGGGCGATCCGGGTGCGCTCCTCGGCGACCGCGGCCCGCGCCTGCGCCTCCCGTTCCCGTTCCAGCGTCGCGGCCCGGTCCTCCAGGCTGAGCACGTAGAGCCGGCGGGTCCGCAGGTTCAGCCCGGCCAGCCAGACCGCGCCGACGATCAGGGCGTAGAAGAACGCGCCCATCCACCAGGGCCCGGCGCCGGGCGTCTGGAGCGCGGCGAGCACCCCGCCGAGCACGGCGACGACCCCGGCCACGATGCCGTCGCGGAGCCGGTCGGCGTACTTGACCACGCTGTAGAGGGCGATCAGCACGGCGATGTCGTAGGCGAGCGGACCCCAGCCGGCGATCACCTGGACCAGCGCGAGCGCGGCCACCGCGACGGCGACCGCCGTCGGGTGGGCACGCCGGAAGAACACCGCCACCGCCGCCGCCAGCCCGACCGCGAACGCGGGTACGCCGATCTGGCCGGCGACGTACGCGGAGACGGCGAAGAACACGACCAGCCCGCAGACGGCGGTGTCGAAGGCGATGCCGCGCAGCGGACGGCCGAGGATGAGGCGAGCCACGATTCCCCAGCCTAGGCCCGCTCTCCCCACCTCTCCCCCGCCGCCCCACCTTGCGGTGATCATGAGGTTGACGGGCGTCGTCGTCCGATTTGTCGCCGCCAACCTCATGATCGTCCGGAACGGGCGGGCAGGCCGGGAGGCGGGGGTCAGGAGGGCAGGAGGGCGCGCATGCGGGTGATCTCGGCGGACTGCTCGACGGCCACGCCGGTGGCGAACTCCTGCATGGCCTGGTCGGCGCCGACCTTCAGCAGGTCGGTGGACATCACGATCGCGCCCTGGTGGTGATCGGTCATCATCTGCACGAACATCCGGTCGAACGCCGCGCCCTTCGCGTCGGCGAGCTGCCGCATCGCCTCGGCGGACTGCATCCCGCGCATGCTGCCGTGGTCGTGCCCCGGCACGTCGGCGGGCAGGTCGCGGGTGCTGAGCCAGGCACGCAGCAGGCCGACCTCCGGCCCCTGGGCGGCGCGGATCCGCTCGGCCACGGCGCGGATGCGGGGGTCGGCGGCCCGGTCGGGGGCGAGCGTCGCCATCTCCAGCGCCTGCTCGTGGTGCGGGATCATCATCCGGACGTACCAGATGTCGAGGCTGTTGAACCGGGGCGTCGACGCTGCCCGCACCTGATCGGGCGCACGGGTGGCGGCCGACTCCCCCGGGCGGCCGGGGACCAGCAGCGGCGGCGCCGAGGTGGTGGCGCTCGGGCTCGGCGCGCCCGTCACGGCGTTGCCCGCCGCGGCCTCGGGCCGGGTGTCGTCGCGCCCGGTGAGCGCCAGCCCGCCGATCACCACGAGCATGACGAGCGCTGTGACGCCCACCCACACGCGCGCCTGCCGGCTGGTCATACGACGCCTCCTCCGGTCAAGGTGAAGGCGATCCTATACATAGATAAAAGTTCCCCAGTGTGACCCAGGTCACATTGATGACGGTCTCCGATAGGTAAGGTTTGGCGAATCATCATCCCCTTTCGAAGGGTGTTGCCGGTGATCAGCATCCGCACGTCCCGCACCCGCATCATCAGCCTCGCCGCCGCCGGCCTGCTGCTCGCCGGCGTGGTCGCCGCGCCGCCGAGCAGCGCCCAGGAGATCCCCCGCGCCCAGGCCGCGCCGGCCACCGTGGACAGCGCCGTCCCCGGTGTCGACGAGATCTCCAGCAGCCCCAACCTGCGGCAGGTGGCCAACCTGCCGAAGCAGGCGCCGTTCGACACCACCGCAGCCCTCGGCACCGACATCGCCTTCCAGGGGCGGTACGCGTTCGTCGGCAACTACGACGGGTTCGTCATCTACGACATCCTCCGGCCGAGCCGCCCGACGATCGTGTCGCAGGTGCTCTGCCCCGGCTCGCAGAACGACATCTCGGTCCACGGCGACCTGCTCTTCCTGTCCACCGACTCCTCCCGCAGCGACGACTCCTGCGCCAGCACCAGCCAGCCGGCGTCGGTGAAGGAGTCCTGGGAGGGCATCAAGATCTTCGACATCCGCGACAAGCGCAACCCGCGCTACATCAAGTCGGTCGAGACGGCGTGCGGCTCGCACACCCACACGCTCGTGCCCGGCAAGGACAAGCGCAACGTCTACCTGTACGTCTCGTCGTACAGCCCGCGCGCCGACTTCCCGGACTGCCAGCCGCCGCACGACTCCATCTCCATCGTCAAGGTGCCGGTGAAGAACCCCACCACCGCCTCCGTGGTGGCCACGCCGAACCTGTTCCCGGACGGCGGCTACCCGGGCATCCCCGGTCAGTCGTCGGCCACCACCGGCTGCCACGACATCACCGCGTACCCGGCGAAGGACCTGGCCGCCGGCGCGTGCATGGGTGACGGCATCCTGCTGGACATCAAGGACCGTGAGGCGCCCCGGGTGATCGAGCGGGTGACCGACGCCGAGAACTTCGCGTTCTGGCACTCGGCCACGTTCAACAACTCCGGCACCAAGGTCGTCTTCACCGACGAGCTGGGCGGCGGCGGCGCGGCCACCTGCAACGAGGTGGTCGGCCCGAACCGTGGCGCGGACGCCATCTACGACATCACCGGCCGCGGCAACGCCCGCAAGCTGGAATTCCGCAGCTACTACAAGATCCCGCGCGTCAACGCCGACACCGAGAACTGCGTGGCCCACAACGGCTCGCTGATCCCGGTGCCCGGCCGCGACATCATGGTGCAGGCGTGGTACCAGGGCGGCATCTCGGTGTGGGACTTCACCAACTCCCGCAAGCCGACCGAGATCGCCTACTGGGAGCGCGGTCCGCTGGACGCCACGCAGCTGCGTACCGGCGGGTCCTGGTCGGCGTACTGGTACAACGGCCACATCTACTCGAGCGACATCCAGAAGGGACTGGACGTGCTGGAGCTGCGTGACCCGCGTACCTGGCTGGCGCAGTTCCTGCTGGTTCCCGAGCTGAACGTGCAGACCCAGGCGGGCTACCTGAGCTGGTGACCCGCTGACCCGTCCCGGGCCCGGCGCTCCCCTCGCGGGGGCCGCCGGGCCCGGTGCGTTGAGACAGCCCGGAAACCCCTGGCCGCACCGGCCGCCGCGGGCGATCCTGTCCGCGTGAAGAGGTACGTGAGCGACCCGCTCGACGGCGCCGACGTCGTGCTCGTCGGGCTCTTCCCGGCCAAGGACAAGGACTACGAGGCCCGCCTCGACCGGCTCGCCGCCGTGGCCGAGCAACGCGGCGCCCGGGTGGTGGGCCGGTTCGTGCAACGCCGAGGCGTCTCCGACCGGTGGCACGCGCGTCCCGGCGGAGCCACCCGGATGTCCCAGCCGTTCTCCCGCCGGACGCTGCTGACGCACGGCAGGCTCCGCGAGATCGCCGAGGCGTGCCGGGAGGCCGGCGTCGACGCCGCCGTCTTCGTGAACACCCTGACGCCGGTGCAGCGGACCGTGCTCGCCGACCTGCTGGGCTGCCTCGTGATCAGCGCCGACGACCTCGGCCGGAGCGGTCCACCCGGCCCGGATCAGCTCATCGGCAGGCGGTAGTCACGGGTGCCGCCACCGGCCGTGACCACCCGCACCTCGCCGCTGCGCAGCCCGTACGTGACCGACCAGCGGGTGTGCGACTGGCGTACCGCGTTCAGCAGCCGCAGCGCCCCGGCCGTGTCGACCACCCCACCGGTGCGGTCCAGTTCCTTCGCCAGCACCCCGTACCTGCGGTCCTGGCGCAGTTCCCGGTCCGGCACCCCGGCGGCCGGCACGTTCGTCAGGGCCTGCCACGGGCCGCTGCGCCGGTCCACTGTCATCTTCCCGTCGACGAACTCCACCACCGCCGACGTGCCGGTCGCGTCGGCCAGCAGGTAGTGCAGCGGCGGCCCGCCGTCGAAGTCCAGGTTGTAGCGCTTGAACACGGCGACCGCCTCGTCCACGGTCGCGGCCGAGTCGAGCACCAGGCGCAGGATGCGCACCGAGCCCACCTTCGGCAGTCCGGGCACCGGCTCGGCGCGCGCCCCGTCGTCGGCGGCCAGCCCGACCGCGAGACCCCGCTCGTTCATGCCGTCGAACGGCAGCAGCGGCGCGTCCAGCAGCCGCCGGTCCCCCGTCGGGTCGGCGGCCACCCCCAGGTAGGAGATGTCGACCAGCGAGATCGAGGCGTACCCGTCCGGCGGGTCGGTGCGCAGCACCAGCGCGGGGTTCGGCTCCCAGTCGAAGTTGCGGGCGAACACCGGCCGCTCCCGGTCGCCGAGCGCGGCGAACAACGAGCAGCCGAACGGGCTCGGCGGCGTCGACCCGGCCAGCCCGGCGGTCGGGTCGTAGTCGCCGTCGTACGTCATCTCGTACATCGGCAGATCGTCGATCTTGCGGAGGCTGGCCAGCGTCCGTTCGACCTGGCCGGGGTCCTGCCGCGAGGCGGTGGGCGAGCCGGCCGCGGCCGGCGGGTCGGACCGGCGGCTCTCCCCGCAGGCCGTGCCGAGCAGGAGCAACGCGAGCCCGCCGGCGATGAGGGTCCTCCGCATGACAGCGACGCTAGAAGAGGCGTCCGCCGATGTCCATCCGGGACCCGGTCAACTCCGCACGACGGCGAACATCCAGCAGCCGTACACGACGTTGCGGCTGTGCAGCAGGTCCACCGCCGGGTCGGCGAACAGCTCCGCGACCACCGCCTCCGGGTCGCCGCCGTCGTGTCGCCGTCCGCCCACGATGCGACCCCGGCTGTCGTACGCGCGCAGCACCTGCTCCCGTCCGCGCCACTGGGACGGGTACGCCGTCACGTCGTGCGGGCCGGCGCATTCGGCGGCGTGCGCGAACACCGGTCCCACCTCGCGGTACGGGCTCGGCGGCAGCGGCGGGGCGTACCCGAACAGCAGCAGCGTCTCGTCTGGCCGGGCGTCGCGCAGGCAGCAGCGCAGCGGCTCGCCGCCGGTGGCGTGCAGGTGCTCGGGCGGCTGCCCGGTGGCGTCGCGGCCGGTGCGGCGCAGCTCGGCGAGCGTCCCCGCGGGCAGCGGGCGGATCCGGAACGCGGTACGGGTGGTCGTCACGGTCCCAGCCTGGCGCGGCCCGGACCGCGGCGCTGGCGGTGATCGGACCTGGCATTCCGGGTGCCGCCAGATTGCGCGCCGAGCGGGCACCCGTCGGCCGCGTCCCGCGCCGACAATGGCCGGATGGACGTCGACGACTACCGGACCCACTCCCCGTACAGCGATCCCCGCCACCACGCGGCGCTGCTCGACGCCGTGCCGGCCGACCTGGCCACCGTCGCGGCGACCGCCCGCAACGTGATCATCCACTACCGGGCCGGCGGGGTGGAGCTGCCGGACGTCCGCCGGGCCGAGGTGAATCTGCGCTGGCTGGACCGCATCCTCGACGCCGACCGGTCGCGGTTCCCGCTGCCGCTGACCGCCGAGCGCCCGGCCGCCGAGCGGGTCGCCGGGTGCTGCCGGGACCACACGCTGCTCACCGTCGCGGCGCTGCGCCAGCACGGCGTCCCGGCGCGCAGCCGGGTCGGGTTCGCGAGCTACTTCGTGCCCGGCTGGCATCACGACCATGTGCTCGCCGAGTGGTGGGACGGCGAGCGGTGGGTCTGGTCCGACCCCGAGCTGGACCCGGCCGGCGACCGTCCGTTCGACGGCTACGACATCGACCCGGAGGCCGGGCACTTCGAGTCGGCGGCCCGGGTGTGGCTGGCGTACCGGGCGGGCCGGCTCGACCCGGACACCTACGGCGTGGACCCGTCGCTGCCGATCCGGGGCGACTGGTTCATCCACGACTACGTGCTGCTGGAGCTGGCCCACCGGCACAAGGACGAGGTGCTGCTCTGGGACGGGTTCGGGGCGATGACCGAGGACCTGACCGGCGCCGACCTCACGCTCGTCGACGAGGTCGCCGCGCTGCTGGTGGCCGCCGACCGCGGCGACGCCGCCGCCGGGCGGGAGCTGGCCCGGCGGTACGCCTCGGACGCCCGGCTGCGTCCGGGCCCGACGGTGCACTGCATGGACCCGGTCTCCGGCGTGGCCGCCGACGTGGACCTGCGGCGCTGACCCGGCGGCCTCCTACCGGGGCCACGCGGGCTCACCCGGGCAGGGGCGCCTCGTCGCCTCGGGTGCGGCGCGGGTTGACCAGCCGCCGGACCATCGGCGCGGCGTTCCACCGGGCCGCGCCGACCAGGTCCCGGGCGTGTTCCAGCACGGTGTAGTCGGGCCGGGCCATGCCCTCGGCGATGGCCCGGTCGAGGTCGTTGCCGCAGCGGGTGAGCACGCTGTCGAAGTCACGGCGGACCGGTTCCAGCAGGTCGTAGCCGAAGGAGCGGTGCAGCCGGGCGAACAGCGGCTTGTAGAGGCGGGCCCGCTCGTGCAGTCCCGACGAGTACGACATCGGGTTCTTCGGCCGCTGCCGGACGTAGGCGGGCAGCAGGTCGGCGAAGGCCTGCCGGACGATCCACTTCTCCTGCCCGTCGCGCAGCTTGAGGTCCAGCGGCAGCCGCATGGCCAGCTCGACGACGCTGAGGTCGAGGAACGGCACCCGGGCCTCCACCCCGTGCGCCATGCTGGCCCGGTCCACCCGTTGCAGCTCGGTCCGGCACAGGTTGCGGATCTTGTGCAGGAACAGCCGGCGGGACCGCTCCGGCCCGACCTGGTGGTACATCGGATAGCCGCCGAACAGCTCGTCGGAGCCGTCGCCGGTGAGCACCACCCGTACGCCCAGCTCGCGCAGCCGCCGGAAGATCGGCACCGAGACGACAGCGTTGATGATGTCGCCGTACTCGGTCAGCTCGGAGACCCGGATCGCCTCGCGCACGTCGGCCAGCCGGATGTCGCGGGGGCGCAGCTCGATCACCTCGTGCGGCACGCCGAGGTCGGCGGCGAGCCGCCGGGCGTACGCGACGTCGGGGCTCTCCGGCACGCCGATGGTGACCGCCACGCAGTCCGGGTGCAGTTCGCGGGCGTGCAGCAGCGCCAGCGAGCTGTCCAGGCCGCCGGAGAGCACCACGCCGACGGTGAGGTCGGTGTCCAGCCGGGCCCGCATCGCGTCGGTGAGCGCGACGCGGACCAGCAGGGCCGCCTCGTCCGGGTCGTCGATCACCGGCAGGCCGTCGCCGAGGGTGAGCAGGTCGACGTGCGGGCGCGGCCGGACCGGTTCGCCGGGCTCGACCCAGCCGTGGTGCCCGGGCGCCACCTCGCCGATCGGCGCGCCGTGCCCGACGAGCGCCTTGACCTCGGAGGCGAGGTGCAGGCAGCCGGGCAGGCGGGACCAGTACAGCGGCTTGACCCCGAGCGGGTCCCGGGCCAGGTACGCCCGCCCGCTGTCCCGCTCGACGATCACGAACGCGTACTCCCCGCGCAGCCGGCGCACGGCGTTCTCGCCCCACTGGCGGAACGCGGTCAGCACGACCTCGGTGTCGCCGGTGGTGCGGAACTCGTGCCCGAGCCGGGTCAGCTCGGCGCGCAGCTCGTGGTGGTTGAAGATCTCGCCGTTGTAGCAGAGCAGGTGCCGCTCGTCCGGCGACATCCACGGCTGGACGGACCGTTCCCGGTCCACGATCTTCAGCCGCCGTACGCCGGCCAGGAGGCCGTTCTCCTGGCGGGTCTCGGTGACCTCACCGCGCGACGCGAGCGCGGTGAGCATCCGGCGGAACGTGGCCGGGTCGGCCTCGGGGCCGATGCTCAGCGCGATGCCGCACACCGGGTCACACCCCCATCTCGGCCTCGTACGCCCGCCGGTAGCGGCGGCGGGCGTCCGGGGCGAGACACACGTGCCAGGCCTGTCCCTCGTCGACCACGTTCACCTCGCCGGCGTCCTGGCGGGCCAGGAGCAACCCGGCGAGGGCCGAACGGGCGCCGAAGCGCTCGTACCATTCCAGCTCGACATCGGCGGCCCAGCCGAGGCAGTGTCCGCTGGGCACCATCGCGGCGTACCCCAGGCGGCGCAGCCGGTACTGGTGCTCGGCGCTGCGGGCCAGGCTGGTCACCCAGAGCGGCGGCGTGCGGTCCGGCGCGACGGCCGCGAACTCCCGGGCCAGGTCGTTGAGGAACGCGATCATCTCGCGGCGGGCCCGGCGGAACAGCAGACCGGCGGTACGCGGGGTGGCGGCCGGAAGCAACCGGCGGCGCACCGCGCGCAGGCCCCGGCCCACGACCGTGGCGGGCTGCTCCTGATAGCGGACCTCGATCAGCCCGCGCCGGCGCAGCCACTCCAGGTCGACGAGTTCGGCGCTGGTGCGGACCTGGTCGTCGGTGAGGAACGTCGGGGCGTCCCGCCACCAGAGCACGTCGACGCGGGAGAGCAGGTAGATCCGCACCAGCGCGGTGAGGTCCTGCGCCGAGCTGCGCGCGTTTGGCTGGTAGCGGGCCATCTCCAGCAGCAGCGTCTCCCGGGCCCCGATCAGCCCCTGGGGGGTGGCGTCGAGGACGGCGGCGATGGCGGGTTCGCGCAGCCGCTGGTCGAGCAGCACCTGGCGGGCGGTGGCCGACGGCGCGTCGGCGAGCGCGCCCACCTCGACCAGGAGGTCCGCCACCGCCGCCCGGTACGCGGACAGGTCCGGGACGGCGTCGCCGCGCCGGCCGGCTGCGGGCACCCGGCGGGCGGGAGCGGTGGGTGCGGCGGCGGGACCGGGCTGGCGACCGGGGCTGCGGCTGGGCACTCGCATGGTCTCCGTCCCCTCTCGGTCGGGACACGGCGTGATTGGGCCTGCGCACACCGTAAAGACCGGAGAAGGCGCGATTCCTCCCATCTCCCCCGAAGTGCCCGATCAGGTGGCGGACGGCTGCACCAGCGCCTGCACCTCCTCGTACCCGGGCGGCGGCGGCAGGCCCGCGTCGCGCCCGGCGCCGATCGCTTCGGTCAGGTGCAGCGCGGCACCGAGCGCGGCCCGGAACAGCAGCGATCCGGTGCTGACCCGGGCCACGCCGAGCCGCCCGAGGGCTGCGAGGTCCGGGCCGCCCGGCTGGTACAGCACGTTCAGCGGCAACCCCGCCTCGGCGGCGAGCAGGCCGACCAGGTCGTCCGGCGCGCCGGGCACGAACAGGCAGTCGGCACCGGCGGCCCGGAACGCCGCCGCCCGCCGCCGTGCCTCGTCCAGCGGCGCCGGCACGCCCAGCCACCAGGCGTCGGTGCGGGCGTTGACGACCATCCGCGGCACCGCCGCGCGGACCGCCCCGATCACGGCGGTGACGTGGTCCGCCGGGGCCAGGCGCCCGTCCGGGCGCCCGTCCTCCAGGTTCACGCCGACCACCCCGAGCGCGGCCAGCTCGCCCACGAACCCGGCGACCTCCGCCGGGTCGTCGTGGAAGCCGTCCTCGATGTCCACCGTGAGCAGCGTCGGCAGGTCCCGCAGCCGGTACGCCAGCTCCAGCGTCTCGGCGCGGGTCGCCCTGACGGCGTCCGGTCGGCCGGCGGCCGCCGCCACGCCCAGGCTGGTGGTGCCGATCGCCTGATGGCCCCTGGCGGCGAGCGCCGCGGCGGAGGCGTGGTCCCAGGCGTTCGGCAGGAGCAGCGGTTCGCCGGGCCGGTGCAGGTCACGGAATGCGCGGTACCGGTCGGTCATCGGAGGATCACCTCGAGTGGGGTCGGCGGGAGGTCAGGGGTAGGGCCGGCGGGACGGCAGCGGCGGCGCAGCACGCCGACCACGCCGGCGGCCAGGGCGAGCGCGTGCCGCTGCCCGGGGCAGCCGCGGGGGCCGGCGCCGAACGTCAGCGCGGCGTTCGCCCGGCCGGCGCGGAAACGGTCCGGCTCCGGAAAGACTGCCGGGTCGCGGTTGGCGGCGTCGAACCGCAGCAGCAGCCGCTCCCCCACGCGCACCGGCTGGCCGTCCAGGGTCAGCGGGTCGGCGGCGACCCGGCGGGTGACCCGTACCGGCGGGTCGAGGCGCAGCACCTCGGCGAGCAGCGCGTCGGTCTCGAGCCCGTCCGGCGCGTCGAGCCCGTGCCGGACGGCGGCCACGATCAGCCCGGCGGTGGCGTCGGCGGCCTGCACCAGCAGCCCGAGCCGGTTCGCTGTCACCTCGGCCGGAGCGGGCGGCGACATGGCCAGCAGCGCCGCCACCGCCCGGTCCGCCCGCCGCACCGCCGCCGGGCCGGCGCCCGGGTGGTAGGCGGCGGCCACCGCCGTCACCTCCGCGACGGCCGCCGCCGGGTCGGCCAGCCCGAGCCGCTCCGCCAGCACCACAAGGGGTACGCGCCGAGCCAGGTCACCGGTCACGTCCACCCGGTCGCCGCCGTTGTCCGCGCTCGCGGCGCGGTCGAGGATCCGCCCGGTCAGCCGTTCCGCGATCACGCGCAGTTCCCGTGGGTCGAGCGTGTCGAGCGCCGCCACCCCGACGGCTCGCCGCGCGGCATGCCGGGCCGGCGGGCTGAACCGGCTCACCGAGGCGCGCAGCCATGCCAGGCCACCCTCCGGCGCCTCCTCGGCGGGCGGCACCACGCAGCGGGGATCGGTCAGGACGGAGACGACGTCCGCGTACCGGGTGACCACCCAGCCGCCGTCGTCCGAGGTCGGCGGCCCGCAGGGCGGCGTGCCCGGAGCAGCCGTGATCGTCGGTGAATCCATCACCCGACCGTAGGGCGCCGACAGTTCGGCCCGGACCGAACGATCCGGCCGGGCACACCGGGCGGTCAGCCGCGGGCGGGACCGGTGCCGCGGGGTACGGGCGGGTCAGGCGCGCGCCGGGCCGGTGTCGCGGGTGGCGGGCGCGGCCAGCAGCACCGGGTCGAGCCCGAGCGCCTCGGCCAGCGCGTCCCGCCCCGCCGGGGTGACCCGTACCGCCCGGCCGTTGCCGCGCGCGGTCCAGCCGAGGTCGAGGAAGCGCCCGCACAGCGCCGCCCCGACCGCGCCGGCCAGGTGCGGGCGCCGTTCGGTCCAGTCCAGGCAGTCGCGGACGAGCGGCCGCCGGGTGCCGCGCAGTGGTTCGACGGGTACGCCGAGACGGTCCAGCCAGCTCATGCCGGCCTCGGTCAGCGCGAGGCCGCCGGTGCGGTCGAGCACGCCACAGTCGAGCAGGGCGTCGTGCAGCAGCACGCCGAGCCGCCCGGCCAGGTGGTCGTAGCAGGTGCGCGCGTACGCCAGGGCGGCACCGGCCGACGCGGCGCGCAACGTGCGGGGCGGGGCCGCCGGTGCGGGCGCCCGCGCGGCCAGGTCCTCGACGAGCTGGGCGACGCCCGGGTCGGCGAGGCGGACGTACCGGTGGCGGCCCTGCCGCTCCTCGACCACCAGACCGCCCGCCACCAGCCGGGTGAGGTGGCCGCTCGCGGTGGACGCGGCCACCCCGGCGGCGCGGGCCAGCTCCCCGGCGGTCCAGGCGCGGCCGTCGAGCAGGGCCAGGCAGAAGCCGGCCCGGGTGGGGTCGGCGAGCAGCGCGGCGAACCCGGCGAGTCCGCGTCCGTCGGCACCGGTGGTCATCGGCCCATGCTGACACGGGCACGGTTCGGGCCGCGCCGAACGGTCCGGGGGTTGGGGTCAGATCGCGGTTCCGGGTGGGGACTTCAGGAGGGATGCCGCTTCGGCCGGGTAGCCGCCACGACCCGACCGCAGGGCGATGGCCGCCAGACGAATCAGGTCGATGTTGACGCCGGCAGCACCACTCGGGTCATGCACCTGCAGGCGCACCTCCACACTCACCGCCGTCTCGGCCCAGCCCTGCGCTTCGATGTTGAGGTGGGCGATCTTGTGGGATCGCAGGTGCGGCATGTACGCGAGGGGCGCCATCTGGACCTTGCCGGACGACCCCAGGGCGTTCAGCTTGGACTGCTTCTTGGTGTTCGGGTTCTCGACCAGGTTGCGGAAGTCTTCGGTCCCGCCCAGATTGACCTGGTAGGAGCTGCCCAGGGTGAGGCCGCGCTCCTCGATCAGCCGCAGTAGTGCGTGGTGCAGCACGGAGGTGCCGAACTGGCTGGCCAGGTCGTCGCCGAGCAACGGCACACGGGCTTCCTCGAAACGTGCCAGTAGTGACTCGTGCCTGGCCACCGGATCCGACGTGGTGTTCACGAACGCGACTCCCGCTGTCAGAGCCGCCTCGGCGTAAGCCCGAGCCGTGTCCGGCCGGCCGCTCGGAGCGGAGTAGAGCAGCACCTCCGCCCCTTCCAGCGCGTGCGCCACCCGTTCGACTTCCGTCGAGTCCACCAGGCCACGCCGCACCGTCACGCCGGCGGGCGGAAGTTCGGTGTCGAGGCGCGGGAAGTTGTTGGGCGGCATGAATATCGCCTCGTGGAGATCCTTGCCCACCTTTCGGTCGGACATGGCGAAAGCGGCGACGACGTCGATGTCGCTGACGCCCAGTCCCGCGATCTCTGGCCGGTGGAGCCCTACCAGGCTGCCGGTGTTGCGGTAGAAGGCGATGCCCTGCACCAACGCCGACGTGTTGTTGCCCACACCGACGACCGCCAATCGAACACTGTCGATCATGGGGCGAAGAGTACCCGGATCTGCCCAGGCCGGGGGTCCCGGTCAGCGGAACCGACGCCCACCAGCGCCGGGTATGACCTCTCGGTCAGCCGCCGGAACGCGGGCAGGCGGCGGTCAGCTCGCTGACCGTACGGGTGTCGGCGTCGTAGCTGCGCGCCGCCACGAACGCCCCGGCCGGGCGGCCCGCTCCGGCGACCGCCCGGGCCCGGCGCCGGTCCGCGCCGCCGAAGCGCAACGCCAGGCTCAGGTGGGGAATCCAGCGACCGGGCAGATGCCACGAACGCGCACCGGACGCCTCGGCGAGCACGTCCCAGACCGCGCCGTGCAACGCTGCGAGCTGCGGCGTCGGATGGACCAGCCACACCAGCGGCGCGGTGCCGTCGAGCACCGCCACCCGGTCCAGCCGCACCGGCAGCGGCAGCGCCGCGTCGCAGAGGTCGGCCAGTCGCTGCTCGGCGCCGGGCGGGAACTCCTCGACGGAGGCGAGCGTCAGGTGCGGCCGGTTCGTCGGGTGCGTGTTGCGGGCCAGGCTGGGCAGCCCGGCGGCGGCGAGCCGGTCCCAGGCAGCGCGAACCGCCGCTTCCAGTTCGGATGAGCAGAGCAGTTCGACCGTCCGCACGTGATCAGGCTAGCCGCCGGCAGCGTGCCACGACGTCCCGTACCTCAGAGCCAGCCGGCCTCGCGGGCGAGCCGTACCGCTTCGGCCCGGTTCGCGGCGCCGAGCTTCTGCACGCAGGCGCTCAGGTGGTTGCGGACCGTCCCGGCGGCCAGGTGGGTACGCCGGGCGATCACCGCGACCGGGGTGCCCAGCTCAGCCAGGCGCAGCGTCTCCAGCTCGCGTGGTGTCAACGGGCACTCGGGCAGGGTGAGCGCGTCGGCCGCGAGCGCCGGATCGACGTACCGGGCGCCGGAGTGCACGCGGCGGATCACGTCGGCCAGCGCGCCGCCGGGAGCGCCCTTGGCGAGGAAGCCGCGCACTCCGGCGGCCAGCGCCGGCCGGAGCTGGGCGGGGCGGCCGTGTCCGGTGAGGATCACCGGGGCGCAGCCGGGCAGCGCCCGGGTCAGCTCGGCGGCGACCTCGACCCCGCCGGGCGCCGGCATCTCCAGGTCGAGCACGGCGACGTCCGGCCGGTGGGCAAGCGCCGCGTCCAGGGCCGCGCGCCCGTCGCCCGCGTGCGCCACCACCTCGATGTCCGGCTCCAGGTCGAGCAGCGCGGCGAGGGCGAGCCGGATCAGCTCCTCGTCGTCGGCCAGCAGCACCCGGATCATCGCGCCACCGGCACGGTCGCGACCAGGCTGAACACGCCGTCGGCGGCGTCCGCCCGGACCCGGCCGCCGACCGGGGCGAGCCGGTCGGACAGGCCGCGCAGGCCGCCGCTGAGCCGGTCCGGGCCGTCGCCGTCACGCACGCCGTCGTTGCGTACGGTCAGCGTCACCGCCGTGTCCTCCCGGGTGATCTCGATCCGGCACCAGCCGGCCCGGCTGTGCCGCAGCACGTTCGTCCCGGCCTCACGCAGCACCGCGGCCAGGTCGGCGGCGACCGGACCGGGCACCTCGCCGGACGGCGGGACCACAGTCGTGCGTACGCCGCTGGAGCGCAGCACCTCCCCCACCGCGGCGGCCTGCTCGGCCAGGTCGACGGCGCGGTAGCCGTGCACCGCCGCGCGTACCCGGGTCAGCGCCGTTGCGGCGAGCCGCCGCGCCTGCGCCGCCTCCCGGGCGGCCCGGTCCGGGTCGGTCGGCGCCAGCCGCTCGGCCAGCTCGGCCTTCAGCGCGATCACCGTCAGGTCGTGGCCGAGCAGGTCGTGCACGTCCCGGGCGAAGCGCAGCCGTTCCTCGGCGGCGGCCAGCCGGGCCTGGGCGGCCTGCCCCTGCCGGGCCTCGACCAGCAGGTCCCAGAACCAGACCTGGACCCAGGTGAGCGCGGCTATCCCGGCCCCCACCAGGCCGGTGACCAGCAGCGCCGTGGTCAGCGGGCCATCGGTCCACCAGGTGACGGCCGCGGACGCCGCGAGGACGCCGGCCGCCGCCACCGCCGCCACGACGGGCCGGAACAGCAGCGGCGTCATGCCGACCAGCGACGCGCCGAGCCACGCCCAGGTGGGCCAGGAGCCGGCCGCGACCGGGCCGAGCAGCGGCAGGCTGA
>NZ_JAGPXV010000749.1:0-2623 GCF_018070405.1 Micromonospora sp. D75 | reverse complement strand
AGGTGGCCCTGCTCGACGTCAACACCGGGGCGGTCGTCACCAGCTTCGCGCCGCCCGCGTTCAACGGGCTCATCAAGGACATCGCGCTGGTCGGCAACCGGCTGCTGGTCGGCGGCATCTTCACCACGGCCGGCAACCCCAACCCGCGCGGCGGACTCGCGTCGCTCAACGCCACCACCGGCGCCGTGGACAGCTACCTCACCACCACGCTGACCGAGAACCACAACTGGGACGGGGTCAGCGGCGCCAAGGCCGGCGTCGGCGCGGAGAAGCTCGCCGTCTCCCCGGACGGCACGCAGCTCGTCGTCATCGGCAACTTCAAGAAGGCCGACGGGGTGCTGCACGACCAGATCGTCAAGATCGACCTGGGTGCCACCGCCGCCACCGTCGCGGACTGGAACACGGCCCGCTACACGCCGCGCTGCAAGTGGCAGTCCTTCGACTCGTACGTCCGTGACGTCGCGTTCTCCCCGGACAACAGCTACTTCGTGGTGGTCACCACCGGCGCGCCGTACAGCGGAACGCTCTGCGACACCGCGGCCCGCTGGGAGGCCGGCGCGACCGGCTCCGCTCTCCAGCCGACCTGGGTCGACTACAGCGGCGGCGACACGTTCCTGTCCGTCGGCATCAGCGAAGAGGCGGTCTACGTCGGCGGCCATCTCCGCTGGCTCAACAACACCACCGGCACCGACAACGCCCGGGCCGGCGCGGTCGGCCGGGCCAGCATCGCCGCGCTCGACCCGGCCAACGGCCTGCCGCTGTCCTGGAACCCCGGCCGCCACCCGCGCGGCATCGGCGCCTCCGAGATGCTCGTCACGCCGACCGGGCTCTGGGTCGGCGGCGACACGCTGTGGATCGGCAACTTCCAGTACCGCCGGGAGCGGATCGCGTTCTTCCCGCTGGCCGGCGGGACGGCGGTGCACCCCACCACCACGGCCACCCTGCCCGGCAACATCTACCAGGCGGGCCTGCCGCAGCCGACGAACGTGCTGTACCGGGTGAACGCCGGCGGCTCGTCCGTCGCCGCCACCGACGGCGGGCCGGACTGGGCGGCCGACACCAGCTCCAGCCCCAGCCCGTACCACAACACCGGCAGCAGCGTCTCCAGCTACACCACCGCCGCGAGCCTGGACTCGACGGTGCCGGCCGGCACCCCGGTCGAGCTCTACAACCACGAGCGGTACGACCCGTCCGGCGGTGCGGAGATGACCTGGCAGTTCCCGGTGCCCAACGGCACCGAGGTGCACGTGCGGCTCTACATGGCCAACCGGTACGCGGGCACCGCCAACGCCGGCACGCGGATCTTCGACGTGGCGCTGGAGGGTGCTGTCGTCCTCGACGACCTCGACCTGTCCGCCACCGCCGGGCACAACGTGGGCACCATGCGGGAGTTCACGGTGGTCAGCGACGGCTCGATCGACGTGGAGTTCCGCCACGTGCGGGAGAACCCGCTGGTGAACGCCGTCGAGATCGTCAAGACCGGGCCCCCGCCCGCCCCGGCCAGCTCGCCGGTGCAGGTGCGCTCGTACGACGGGCAGAGCACGGTCGGCGCGCCGGACCCGGTGACCGACCCGGACGGCACCGTCTGGGCGGGCGCGCGCAACGCGTTCTGGGTCGGCGGGACGGTGTTCTACGGCGCCGACGGCGCGCTGTGGCGGCGTACGTTCAACGGCACCACGTTCGGCACGCCGGAACTGGTGGACCCGTACCACGACCCGTACTGGGACAACGTGATCACCAACTCCGGGCCGACCGGGCAGACGTACGTCGGCGCGACCACCGGCTTCTACGCCGAGATCCCGAACGTGACCGGCATGTTCTTCTCCGGCGGGCGGCTCTACTACACGCTCAACGGGCAGAACGGACTGTTCTGGCGCTGGTTCACCCCGGACAGCGGCGTCGTCGGCGCCGACCGGTTCACGGTGTCCGGGGCGAGCGGGTTCGCCGACGCGGGCGCGGTCTTCGTCTCCGGCGGCACGCTCTACAAGGTCAACCGCAACACCGGTGACCTGGCCGCCACCGACTGGGTGAACGGCGTGCCGGCCGCGACGTTCACCGTGCGCAGCGGCCCGGCGGTCGACGGCGTCGACTGGCGCGCGAAGGCGGTGTTCGTCGGCCCGTAAGGAAGGGCACCTTCTTAACGCCTCCGGTAGAGGAAGGGCCCCTTGTTAACACGCAGGTGTTAACAAGGGGCCCTTCCTTGCGGTGGGGCGGGGTTGCCGGCGCCGGAGGGCGGTGGAATGATCAACCGGTCAGCCCGATGAGGTGGAAAGGGGGTGTGGTCGATGTCTTTCGTGAACCGTCCCGCGCCCCGCGTTCCCCGCTGACGTTCCCACTCCGCCGGGGCGCGTACCCCACAGGAGGAAGCACCGATGAGTGCACAGTTCCATTGCGTGACAGTCGAGTCCGACGACCCGTACACCCTCGCCGGATGGTGGGCCCGGGTGCTCGACCGCCGGCTCGCCGACGACGACCACCCGGACGACCCGGAGGCGGTCCTCGCCGCGCCCGCCGGCGACGGCCCCGACCTGTTGTTCGTCCGGGTGGGCGAGCGGCACGGCAAGGGCGCGTTCCACATCGACCTGCACGCGGCCGAGGGCACCCGCGACGAGGAGGTGGCGCG
>NZ_JAGPXV010000748.1:0-2630 GCF_018070405.1 Micromonospora sp. D75 | reverse complement strand
GATCTGGACCATCCAGTCCGGTGTGTTCCCGGAGAACACGGCGAGTCTCGCGCTGCACGCGACGTGCGGCTTCCGCGTCGTCGGCACCCGCGAGCGGGTGGGCCGCCACTACGGCACCTGGCGCGACGTGACCCTGATCGAACGCCGCAGCCCCGCAGTCACCTGACGCTCCCCCGCCCCGCCCGGGCCCGCCCCGGCCCGCCCGGTGATCAAGGAGTTTGTGTCCGGTCGGCGCGGTCCGGGAGACGTAAACCCCTTGATCACCGGGTGAGGTCGCGGCAGGACACGCTCCAGGATCAGGTCAACCATCTGCCGGAACTCGGGGAGCTTGCGGCCGAAGATCGGGCTGTCCCCCGCGACCTCACCGCCGTTGACGAGCGTCGCGGCCGGCCCCGGCGAGCCGGCCACCGGCCCGACCCGGCACAGCCGAAGGTGACGCGTCGTCAGCATGGAGGTCGGCCCAGGTCCGCTCCGCGGCGGTGTCGCAACAGCCGCAGACGGACTGCCGTACCTGGCGGGTGCTCTCGTCGATCGTCAGTGTCACGGCGCGAACTCGATCGAGCCGTAATCGGCCGCGCGTACCCGAAGAAGACTTGACGCCCCGGCCCGCGAGCGCCAAGGTTAGTTACATGAGTAATGAACCAAAGAACCAGGATGGATGACGGCCGGCCGATCTTCGTCCAGATCGCGGAGATGATCGAAAACTCGATCATCGACGGGACGTACGCGGAGGAGACCCAGGTGCCGTCGACGAACGAGCTTGCGGCGTTCCACCGGATCAACCCGGCGACCGCCGCCAAGGGGATCAACCGCCTGGTCGATGACGGGCTTCTCTACAAGCGCAGGGGGATCGGAATGTTCGTGGCAACGGGCGCCGTCGAAACACTCCGGGAACGCCGCCGGCGCGAGTTCTCCGACCAGTACGTGCGGCCCCTCATCGAGGAGGCACGCAAGTTGGGCATCGGCACCGAGGAGCTGAAGAAGCTCATCGACACAGGGGAGGAACAGCGATGAGCGTCGTGGCGGCAGCCGGGCTCACGAAGCGGTTCGGCGAGGTGACCGCTCTCGATGACGTCACCTTCACGTTGACGGGCGACAAGATCTATGGGCTTCTCGGCCGCAACGGCGCCGGCAAGACGACGCTGATGCAGCTGATCACCGGCCAGAACAGCGGCACCAGCGGCGACCTCATGCTCTTCGGTGAGCGGCCGTACGAGAACGAGCGGGTGCTGTCGCGGGTGGTCTTCATCAAGGAGAGTCAGACGTACCCGACCGCGTACCAGGTCCGGCACGTGCTGAGCCTGGCCAAGCGGCTGTTCCCCAACTGGGACGAGGACTTCGCGCAGTCCCTGGTGGACGACTTCGACCTGCCGCGCAAGCGCAAGGTACGCAAACTGTCCCGCGGCATGCTGTCCGCGCTGGGCGTGACGATCGGCCTGGCCGCACGCGCGCCGCTGACCTTCTTCGACGAGCCGTACCTCGGTCTCGACGCGGTCGCCCGGCAACTCTTCTACGATCGGCTGCTCGCCGACTACGCCGAGAATCCGCGCACCGTCGTGCTCTCCACACACCTCATCGACGAGGTGGCCGACCTGATCGAGCACGTACTGCTGCTCGACCGCGGAAAGCTGCTGCTCGACGCGCCCAGCGACGAGCTGCGCGGCGAGGTGGTGGAGGCGTCCGGCCCGGCCGCTGCGGTGGACGAGTTCGCCGCCGCGCACCAGGCGCTGCATCGTGAGCAACTCGGCGGCGCGGTCCGCGCGTCGCTGCGCGGGTCGTTCGACGACGCCGAACGGACGCGCGCCAAGAAGCTCGGCATCGACCTGGCGCCGGTGTCGCTCCAGCAGGCCGTGGTGCACCTGACGACGGAAAGGACGAACGCGCGATGACTCGTATCCTCGACGTCGCCCGGATGCACACCATCGCCTGGGTCAGCCAGTTGGCCTGGCCATGGGGCATCATGGCCATCTCGCTCGGCGTCAACCTGCTGATCTTCGCCTCGATCGACGAGGCCGCGCCGGGCAAGAACACCACGGGCGGTCTGGTCAGTATCTACATCGTCTGCTCGATCGTCGCCGCCACCTCGATCAGCCAGGTGTTCCCGTTCGCGCTCGGCATGGGCGTCACCCGGCGCACCTTCTACCTCGCCACGGTGCTCGTCAACGTGGTGCAGGCGGTCGTCTACGGCGTCCTGCTCTACCTGCTCAACCTGATCGAGGGCGCCACCGGCGGCTTCGGGATCCAGCTGCGGTTCTTCCGAATCCCGTACGTCGACGTCGACAACGGGCTGTTGCAGATCGCCGTCTACGCGGTGCCGTTCCTGTTCCTGAACTTCGTCTCCGTGTTCGTCGCCGTCTGGTACGTCCGGTTCGGCATGAACGGCCTGTTCGGGGCCGGCGCGGCCCTGATCCTGGTGACCGGCCTGCTCGTCGCGTTGATCACCTGGCAGGGATGGTTCGGTGACATCTGGCAGTGGCTGAGCAGCCAGCACCAGGTCAGCCTGCTGGTGGGGTGGCCCGCCCTGATCGCCGCGGTGGCCGCCCTCGGGGGTATGGCGGCCATCCGCCGGGCCAACGCCTGACGGCGGGCACGGATGGTCGGCCGACGATCCGCGCGATGCGGGTCGTCGG
>NZ_JAGPXV010000747.1:0-2634 GCF_018070405.1 Micromonospora sp. D75 | reverse complement strand
GTGGTCTGCCGAGGTGTGCCGGTGGGCGGCGCCCGGCTGCGCGCGCTGCTGGCCCTGCTGGCCGGCCGGCTCGGGTCCGGCTGCGGCACCGGCGCGCTCGTCGACGCGCTCTGGCCGGACGATCCGCCCCGGCATCCGGTGAAGGCGTTGCAGATCCTGGTCTCCCGGGCCCGCGCCGAGCTGGGCGCCGACCTGATCGTCCGGACCGCCACCGGTTACCGGCTGGCGCTCACCGACGCGCAGGTGGACGCGGCGGCGGTGCTGCGGCACGCGGCGGCGGCGGCCCGGCACGCCCGCGCGGGTGCGCACGCCCCCGCACTCGCCGAGGCGGAGGCGGGACTCGCGTACTGGGCCGGTCCGCCCGGCGATGACCCGGGCGAGCACGATCCGCTCACCGCGTTGCGCGCGGACCGGGCCGCCACGTACCGGGAACTGTCCCGGGCGCGGGCGCTCGCGTTGTCCCGGCTCGGACGGGCCGCGGAGGCACTGGCCGGTCTCGACGCGCTGGCCGCCGGAGGTCCGCAGGACGAGGAGGTGCTGGCCGAACTGCTCCGGTGCGAGGCAGCGGTGACGAGCCGGTCGGCGGCGCTGACGCGGTACGAGGACTACCGCCGCTCGCTCCGCGACGAGCTGGGCGCCGAGCCGGGAGCCGCGCTACGCGAGCTGCACCGGGAACTGCTCGACGGCGAGAGCCGGGTGTCCCGGCCCGGCATCCCGTACGAGCCGAACCCACTGCTGGGCCGCGACGGCGACCTGGCCTCGGTGGAGTCCCTGCTCGCCGGCTCCCGTGTGGTCTCCGTCGTCGGACCGGGCGGGCTGGGCAAGACCCGGCTCGCGTACGCGGTGGCCCGGCGCGCGCCGCAGCGCAGCGTACGCCTGGTGGCGCTCGGCGCGGTCACCACCGACGGCGACGTGCCCGAGGCCCTCGCGGCGGCGCTGGGGGTCGGCGAGCCGGTCGCCGGGCCGGTCGGCGCACTGCCGGTGCCCGCCGACCCGGTCGCCGCGATCGTGGCGGCGCTCGGACCGGGGTCGGTGCTGCTGGTGCTGGACAACTGCGAGCAGGTGGTCCGGGGCGTCGCCGAGCTGGTGGCGGCGCTGCTGGCGGCGACCCGGGAGCTGCGGGTGCTGACGACCAGCCGCACCCCGCTGGGGTTGACCTCGGAGGCGGTGCACGCGCTGCCCGAACTGCCGCTGGACACGGCGGTGCAGCTGTTCACGCAGCGGGCCCGCGCCGCCCGGCCGGGCGTGGTGCTGCCCGCCGACCAGGTGGCCGAGGTGTGCCGGCACCTGGACGGGATGCCGCTGGCGATCGAGCTGGCCGCCGCCCGGGTGCGGGCGATGAGCGTGCCGGAGCTGGCCCGCCGGCTCGACGACCGGTTCGGGCTGCTGCGCGGCGGCCCACGGGACGCGCCGGCGCGCCACCACACGCTGCACGCGGTGGTCGACTGGAGCTGGAACCTGCTGCGGCCGGAGGGCCGGGCGGCGTTGCGGGCGCTGTCGGTGTTCCCGGCCGGGTTCAGCGCCGCTGCGGCGGACCGGGTACTCGGCGGGGACGCGCTGCCGGTGCTGGAACACCTGGTCGACCAGTCACTGCTGCGGGTGGAGGAGACGGCGGACGCGATCCGGTTCCGGATGCTGGAGACGGTGCGGGAGTTCGGCGCCGCCCGCCGCGCCGAGGCCGGCGAGGACGAGCGGGTGCTGGCGGCGTACCTCGCCTGGGCCCGCGAGTTCGGCCTCGGGCACCACGAGGCGCTGCTCGGCGCCGAACCGTTCACCGCCGTCGTGACGGTCCGCGCCGAGCAGGACAACCTGGTCGCCGCGCTGCGCCTGGCAGTGGCCCGGTCCGACGCACCGACAGTAGCGGGTGTCGCCGCCGCGCTGGCCGCCGTGTGGACGCTCGACACCAGCTACACCCGGATGCTCGCGCTGGTAGCCGACACCGACTTCCTGCTGTCCCACTACCGTCCGCCGCCGGAGTTCGTGGCACCGGTCCGCACCGTTGCCGTGCTCGCCGTGGCGCACACCCTGATGATCGCCGGGCGCCGCTCGACCCGCTCGCTGGTCGTGCTGCGCCGCCTTCCGCCGCCCCCACCGGACACGGTCGCCGGTGCGATGGCGGTGGTGCTGGGCGCGCTCCCCGAGATCGACGCCGACCCGGCCGTGCTCACCGCGCTGCGTGCGCACCGCGAACCGCTTGTCGCCGCGATGGCGAACGCCCTGGCCAGCTATCTGCTGGAGCAGGCCGGGCGGCCTGACGACGCGCTCGACGCCGCTCGGCGGATGCTCGACACGCTGGCGCACCGGCCGCTGCGGTGGCTGCTGGTGCTCGCCCACTCCCGGGTCGGTGAACTCTGCATGCAGGCCGAACGCTCGGCGGAGGCCCGGGATCACCTCACCGCCGCGCTGGACCTGCTGGCCGACTCCGGCCCGTGGTGGGACCGCCTCCAGATCCGCTGGAGCCTGGTGCTGGTCAACCTGGCGCTGGGCGAGGTCGACGAGGCGGAACGCTGGCTGCGGCTGGCCACCACCGACGCCTGCGACGGCCGGTACGACGCACCGCCGGTGCCGGACGACCAGTACGGCATGCGGGCGTACGAGCGCGGCATCAGGGCCGAGTTCGCGCTGGCCCGGGGC
>NZ_JAGPXV010000746.1:0-2635 GCF_018070405.1 Micromonospora sp. D75 | reverse complement strand
CCCGAACAGGTGTACGTCCGGCGACTGGCACGCGATGATCCACGCGCACCTCTAGCCCCGCGGCCCCGCGGCGATTAGCGTCTAGGCATGGCGCGGGGTTTTCCCGGGCCAGCCGGACAGCCCGGACCTGCGTCCTCGCACACGGGGCCCGCATCCGACCCCGTGTCCTCCGGGCACCGGAAGAGGCGGAACTCGGGTGGCCGGGTGCCCATCCGCGGAGCAGGCCTGTGACCACTCGCCGTACCCCCGCCGGAGCCGAGCAGCAGACCCCGGCCTCGACCGCCCAGACCCGCCGGACCACCCGCAGCCGCCGCAGCGCCGCTGTCGAGGCCGAGGAGCCCCGACCAGCCGGCCCGGCCTTCGTCCTGGACACCTCGGTCCTCCTCTCCGACCCGGCGGCGTTCCACCGCTTCGCCGAGCACGAGGTGGTGCTGCCGCTGGTGGTCATCTCCGAACTGGAGGGCAAGCGGCACCACCCCGAGCTGGGCTGGTTCGCCCGTCAGTCGCTGCGCATGCTCGACGAGCTGCGGGTACGGCACGGCCGGCTGGACCGGCCGGTGCCCGCCAACGAGCAGGGCGGCACGCTGCGGGTGGAGCTGAACCACACCGACGACGGGGTGCTGCCGCCCGGCTTCCGCAACGAGTCGAACGACGCGCGCATCCTGTCCGTGGCGCTGAACCTGGCCGCCGAGGGGCGTGAGGTCACGCTCGTCAGCAAGGACATGCCGCTGCGGGTGAAGGCGGCCTCGGTCGGCCTGCGCGCCGACGAGTACCGCCACGGCCAGGCCAGCGATCCGACCTGGACCGGCATGGCCGACCTGGACCTGTCCGAGGAGGAGATCGGCCGGCTGTACGCGGGCGAGACGCTCGACGTCGACGCCGCGGCGGGCCTGCCCTGCCACACCGGTCTGGTGCTGCACTCGGGGCGCGGCTCGGCGCTGGGCCGGGTGCTGCCGGACAAGACGGTCCGGCTGGTCCGGGGCGACCGGGAGGCGTTCGGCGTGCACGGCCGCTCGGCGGAGCAGCGGGTCGCGCTCGACCTGCTGCTGGACGAGTCGATCGGCATCGTCTCGCTCGGTGGCCGGGCCGGCACCGGCAAGTCCGCGCTGGCGCTCTGCGCCGGCCTGGAGGCGGTGATGGAGCGGCGCCGGCACAAGAAGGTGATCGTGTTCCGTCCGCTGTACGCGGTCGGCGGCCAGGAACTCGGCTACCTGCCCGGGTCGGAGTCGGAGAAGATGTCGCCGTGGGCGCAGGCCGTCTTCGACACGCTCGGCTCGGTGGTGCACGAGAACGTGCTGGAGGAGGTCACCTCGCGCGGGCTGCTGGAGGTGCTGCCGCTGACCCACATCCGCGGCCGGAGCCTGCACGACGCGTTCGTCATCGTCGACGAGGCGCAGTCGCTGGAGCGGGGCGTCCTGCTCACCGTGCTGTCCCGGATCGGTCAGGGGTCGCGGGTGGTGCTCACCCACGACGTGGCGCAGCGGGACAATCTGCGGGTCGGCCGGCACGACGGGGTGACGGCGGTGATCGAGGCGCTGAAGGGGCATCCCCTCTTCGCGCACGTCACGCTCAGCCGATCGGAGCGTTCTCCGATCGCCGCTATGGTCACCGATCTACTGGAGGACATCCCCGGCTGACCGCCGCTTTTGCCCCACTTTATCCTGATTTTCAGGGTGACGCAGGTCACTTTTCGGCCCGGCCATTTCCCACCGGCCTCACTGTGCGCAATGGTGTCCATCGAGCGTCACCGACCACTCGGGAGCCATGTACGCCCCGCAGTCACACCGGTACCGGAGCGCTCGCGGCACCTCGGCGCGGCCCGGTAGGCCACGCGTGCCGCGTCCCTGCCCCCGACGAAGGGAAACTTCGTGAGTCGGCTGTGGAGCCGGTTCGGCGCCCGCACCGCCGCTGTGGCACTGCTCTCCGTGGGCGTGGCCGGCGGCTTCTATCTGGGCGAGGATCGCCAGACCCAGCAGCAGGGCCTGACCGCGCAGGTCGGCCTGGAGGTCGACCAGGCGGAGTACGCGTACCAGCGCGAACGGCTGTCCGACCACCGCGTGGACTCGTCCCGGCAGCGTGCCGCCGAGTACCAGGCGAAGCTGCGTGCCGCCGCGGCGGCGAAGGAGGCCGCCGAGCGGGCCAAGAAGGCCGAGGCGGCCGCCGCCACCCGCAAGAAGGAACGGGAGGCGGCGGAGAGCGAGACGAAGATCAAGCCGTACGACGGCCCGATCCCGTCCTCGTGCGCGGAGTACAGCGGCAACCGGAAGATCGGTTGCGCCGTCATGCTCGACAAGGGCTTCGGCATCGACCAGTTCCCGTGTCTGGACAAGCTCTGGACCAAGGAGAGCGGCTGGAACCCGAAGGCGTCCAACAGCTCCTCCGGGGCCTACGGCATCCCGCAGGCCGTGCCGGGCAGCAAGATGGCCTCGGTCGCGGACGACTGGAAGACGAACCCGGCGACCCAGATCACGTGGGGTCTCGGCTACATCAAGGGCCGGTACGACACCCCGTGCGGCGCCTGGCAGAAGTCGCAGAGTTCAGGCTGGTACTGACGTCGTGACGACGGCGGGACACCCGGGCGGAACCGGGTGCCCCGCCGGCGTCGTACCCGGCCCCGACTGGCGGCCCGCCACTT
>NZ_JAGPXV010000745.1:0-2643 GCF_018070405.1 Micromonospora sp. D75 | reverse complement strand
CGGGCCGCCTCGTCGCCGGCGCGGACGGCAAGCGCCCCGAGGGCCGTGCCCGGGCCCAGCGGCCCGCCGGAGACGACGGGGGCGGCCAGCCAGGGGGGGGTGGTCGGGGAGCGCCGGCCGGTCAGCACGATCTCGTCGGCGCCGGCCAGGTCCACGGCCGCGCCGAGCAGACCGTGCTCGGCCACGCCGAGGCCGGCGCCGCTGACGTCGCCGGCGCGCAGCCGGCCCACGGCCGGCCAGAAGCGCTGCCGCTGGAACGGGTACGTCGGCAGGTCGACCGGGCGGGTTCCGGCCGGTAGGAGGGCGGTCCAGGTGATCGGCGTGCCGTGCGCGTACAGCTCCGCAAGCGCGTGGACCAGCGACGCCGGCTCGGGTCGGCCGGGGCGCAGGGTCGCCACGACCGCCGCCGCGTCGTCGTCCGGCAGGCAGGCGCCCACCATGCCGGCGAGCACCGCGTCGGGGCCCAGTTCGAGGAAGGTACGGACGTTGCGCTCGCGCAGGCTCGCGACCCCGTCGGCGAAGCGGACGGTCTCGCGTACGTGGCGGACCCAGTAGTCGGGGGTGCCGATCTCGTCGGGGTCGGCGACCTGCCCGGTCAGGTTCGACACGATCGGCAGGACGGGCCAGTGGAACGTCAGCCCGTCGAGCGTCTGCCGGAACTCGGCCAGCATCGGCTCCATCAGCGGACTGTGGAACGCGTGGCTGACGGTGAGCCGGCGCGTACGCACACCCCGGTCCTTCCAGGCCCGCTCCACCTCGTCGAGGGCCTCGGCGGCGCCGGAGACCACCACGGCGGTGGGGCCGTTCACGGCGGCGACGCCGACCCGGTCGGCGAACGGGACGATCGACTCGGCCACCGCGGCCTCGTCGGCGGCCACGGCGAGCATGCCGCCGCCCGCCGGCAGGGCCTGCATGAGCCTGCCCCGCGCGGCGACCAGCGCGCACGCGTCAGCCAGGGAGAACACGCCCGCCACATGCGCCGCCGCGATCTCGCCGATGGAGTGCCCGGCCACCAGGTCCGGCACCACACCGAACGACTCCACCAGGCGGAACAACGCCACCTCGACGGCGAACAGGCCCGCCTGGGTGAACACCGTCTGATCCAGCAACTCCGCCCCGGGCGTGCCCTCCGACGCGAACAGCACCTCGCGCAGCGGGCGCGGCAGCAGCGGGTCGAGGTGACCGCACACCTCGTCCAACGCGGCAGCGAACACCGGGAACGCCCCGTACAACCCGCGACCCATACCGGCGCGCTGCGCGCCCTGGCCGGAGAAGAGGACGGCGGTGCGGCCGCTGCGGGCGATCCCCCGCACGACGGCGGCCGAGGGCTCGTCGTCGGCCAGCGCACCGAGGGCGGCGAGCAGCCCGGCGCGGTCGGCGGGCAGCAGCACGGCGCGGTGCTCGAAGGCGCTGCGGGCGGTGGCGAGGGCCCGGCCCACGTCGGCGATGGTCAGGTCCGGCTCGCCGTCGACGAGGGTCCGCAGCCGGCGCGCCTGCTCGTGCAGGGCGGCGGCGTCGCGGGCCGACAGGACGCAGGCGACGAGGTCGCCCGGGACGCCCGTGGCGGGGGCGGCCTGCGCCGGGGCGGGCTCGGGGGCCTGCTCGATGATGGTGTGCGCGTTGGTGCCGCTGATGCCGAACGACGACACCGCCGCGCGGCGGGGCCGGTCGACGGCGGGCCACGGCCGGGCCTCGGTGAGCAGCGCGACCGACCCGGCCGTCCAGTCGATGTGCGGGGACGGCTTCTCGGCGTGCAGGGTCGGCGGCAGCACGCCGTGCCGCATCGCCAGCACCATCTTGATCACGCCGGCGACGCCGGCCGCCGCCTGGGCGTGGCCGATGTTCGACTTGACCGACCCCAGCCACAGCGGACGGTCCTGCGGTCGGCCCTGCCCGTACGTGGCCAGCAGCGCCTGCGCCTCGATCGGGTCACCGAGGACGGTGCCGGTGCCGTGCGCCTCGACGGCGTCCACATCGGTGGTGGCGAGCCGGGCGTTGGCGAGCGCCTGCCGGATCACCCGCTGCTGTGCGGGGCCGTTCGGCGCGGTCAGACCGCTGCTGGCGCCGTCCTGGTTGACGGCGCTGCCCCGGACGACGGCGAGCACGCGGTGACCGTTGCGCTGCGCGTCGGAGAGGCGCTCCAGCAGGAGCATGCCGACGCCCTCGGCGAAACCGGTGCCGTCGGCGCCGGCGCCGAACGCCTTGCACCGCCCGTCGGGCGACAGGCCGCGCTGCCGGGAGAACTCGGTGAGCATGCCGGGGGTGGACATGACGCTCACCCCGCCGGCGAGGGCGAGGCGGCACTCGTCCTGCCGCAGCGCCTGGGTGGCCAGGTGCAGCGCCACCAGCGACGACGAGCAGGCGGTGTCGACGGTGACGGCAGGGCCTTCCAGGCCGAACAGGTACGAGATGCGGCCGGAGGCGACGCTGCCGGCGCTGCCGTTGCCGACGTGGCCGTCCAGTTCGTCGGTGCCGCCGGCGGCCTGGGAGGCGTAGTCGTGGTAGATCAGGCCGACGTAGACGCCGGTGCTGCTGCCCCGCGCCGAGTGGGGGTCGATCCCGGCCCGCTCGAAGGCCTCCCAGGAGGTCTCCAGCAGCAGCCGCTGCTGGGGGTCCATGGCCAGGGCCTCGCGGGGCGAGATC
>NZ_JAGPXV010000744.1:0-2647 GCF_018070405.1 Micromonospora sp. D75 | reverse complement strand
TCATGAGTCCCCGATAAGGGTGAACGGAAAATGAACTCCGGCCAGGTTGTTCACGCCATGGTCGGCAAGGTCACCCGGACGACCTCGCCGTCGGCGTCCCGCTCGATCCGGACACGCTGCCCCAATCGGAGCAGCCGCAGCCCGGAGGCGTCGAACGCGCGGGCCGGGAACGCCAGCTCGGTGCCGTCGTCGAGCAGCAGCACGCCGCTGCGGGTCGACGCGTCGTAGGTGGCCACCGTGCCCTGCATGCCAGCACCGTACCGGACTGCGGCCCCGGCCAGCAGCGCCGCCGTGCGTGGCCCCAGACCCAGCCCGGCGGCGGCGGCCAGGTCCGCCGGGGTGTCCACGTCCCGGCGCAGGCTGGGCCAGTCACCGGCCAGCGGCAGCGCCCCGCTCGCCGCGTGGGCGGCGGCCGAGCCGGGCCCGAACCGCGGCGCCAGCGGCACCCCGGCCGGCGCGGCCAGCAGCACGGTGCCACCGCCGGGTGCGTCCGCGACGTACCCGCGTACCCCCTGGGTGGCACGCAGCGCGGCGGCCAGCTCGGCCGGTCGCAGCGCGGGCAGGTCGGCGGTCAGGCCGGCCACGGCGGCGCGCGGCCCGGCGACGGCCGCGCCGTGCCGGAACGCCGCGTTCAGCCCGGCGCCCGGATCGGCGGCGACCCGGGCGCCCGCCGCGTCCGCCGCCGCGCGCACCCGCGCGTCGTCGGTCACCACGAGCACCCCGGCGACCGCCGGGCACGCCCGCGCCGCGCGCAGCGTGTCGGCCGCCAGGGCCAGCGCCAGCTCCTCATGGGGTACGCCGGGCAGCGCGCCCCGCAGCCGGCTCTTCGCCGCTCCCAGGCGCTTCACCGGCATCACCACGGTCCAGCGGGCCTCAGACACGCCGACCATCCTGCCAGCGGGAGCGCCGGTACCCGCACTGGCCGCAGCGGGGGCGAACAGGCATGATTCTGTGCCGGGGCGCGTGGGCGGATCGAGGAGGCACTGTGGCACGGCGGAGGCTGGGGTTCTGGCGACGGCTCGCCGTGGTGCTGGTGAAGCCGCTGATGACGGTCTGGACCCGGCGCACCTGGCGGGGCATGGAGCACCTGCGCGGCGACGGCGGCGTGATCCTCGTGCCGAACCACATCTCGCACGCCGACCCGCTCGTGGTCGCCCACTACATCTACGACGCCGGGCGCTGGCCGCGTTTCCTCGGCAAGGCCAGCGTGTTCCGGGTGCCGGTGGTCGGCGCGATCCTGCACCGCTGCCAGCAGATCCCTGTCGAACGGGGCACCGTCGAGGCGGTCAAGTCGCTGGACAAGCTGGTCGCCGCGCTGGCCGAGGGGGGCGCCGTGGTGATCTACCCGGAGGGCACCACCACCCGGGAGCCGGACCTGTGGCCGATGAAGGGCAAGACCGGCGCGGCCCGGCTGGCGCTCGCGACCGGCGCCCCGGTGGTCCCGATCGCCATGGTCGGCCCGGAGCGGATGTTCGACCCGCGTACGGCGCGGTTCGGGCTGCGCCCGCGTACCCCGGTGACGGTGGTCGCCGGCCCGCCGGTGGACCTGAGCCCCTGGGCCGGCGCCACGCCGACCCGGCCGATCCTGGAGGAGATGACGGACACCATCATGCTGCGCATCCGGGATCTGGTCGCGGAGATCCGTGGCGGCACACCACCGCCGCTCTGGCAGCGGCCCGCCCGCACCGGCATCCGGGAGGCCGGCGAATGAGCGGGCACGTGGCGGTGCTGGGCGCCGGGTCCTGGGGGACCGCGTTCGCCAAGATCCTCGCCGACGCCGGGCGGGACGTCACAGTGCTGGCCCGCCGCGTCGCCGTGGCCGAGGCGATCCGGACCGGCCGGGAGAACCCGGAGTACCTGCCGGGCGTACGCCTGCCGGAGCGGGTGACCGCCACCGGCGACGCCGCCGAGGCGATCGAGGGCGCCGAGGTGGTGGTGCTCTCGGTGCCGTCGCAGACGCTGCGCGGCAACCTCGCCGACTGGACGCCGTACGTGGCGCCGGACGCCACGCTCGTGTCGCTGATGAAGGGCATCGAGCTGGGCACCACCAAGCGGATGAGCCAGGTGATCATGGAGACCGCCGGGGTGCCCGCCGACCGGGTGGTGGTCGTCTCCGGGCCCAACCTGGCCCCGGAGATCGCCGCCGAGCAGCCGGCCGCGACGGTGGTCGCCGGCACCGACAGCCGGCGTACCGCGCTGGTGCAGGCGTCCATCCGGACCCCGTACTTCCGCCCGTACACGAACGACGACGTGATCGGCTGCGAGCTGGGCGGCGCGGTGAAGAACGTGATCGCGCTGGCGTACGGCATCGCCACCGCGATGGGCTTCGGCGACAACACCCGGGCCATGCTGATGACCCGGGGGCTGGCCGAGACCGCCCGGCTGGGCGTGGCGCTCGGCGCCGACCCGATCACGTTCGCCGGGCTGGCCGGCATGGGCGACCTGGTCGCCTCCTGCTCGTCCCCGATGGCCCGTAACCGCACCTTCGGCGAGCACCTCGGCCGGGGGGAGTCGCTGGAGCAGGCCCAGGCGGCCACCCGGCAGACCGCCGAGGGCGTCAAGAGCTGCCTGGCCATCCGCGACCTGGCCCGCGCGCACGGGGTCGAGATGCCGATCACCGAGCAGATCGAGCGGATCTGCCACGAGG
>NZ_JAGPXV010000743.1:0-2657 GCF_018070405.1 Micromonospora sp. D75 | reverse complement strand
GAACGCGCTGGCCACCCTGCGGTTCGACTGGGCGCCGGTGCCCGACGACGTGTGGCGGCCACTGCCCTTCCACGTCGAAGGTCTGCACGTGCCGGTCGTCCGGGACGTGCTCGCCGGAGTGGACGAGGCCGCGTCGAACCCGCACGGCAGCCCGCTCGGCCTGGTCGTCCAGGGCCAGCGCGGCTCCGGCAAGACCCACCTGCTGGGCGTGATCCGCCAGCAGGTGCAGGAGCGGAACGGCTACTTCTTCCTGGTCGGCCTGCTCGACGCCGGTGGCTTCTGGGACGGCGTGCTCGCCGCGATGCTCGACGGCCTGTCGCGGCCGGTGCCCGGCAGCCGCGAGACACAACTCAAACTGCTGCTGCGGCGCCTGTCCGCGCTCGTGGGGGCGCCCCGGACGGCGCGCCGGGCGGTCATGGGCGACACCGAACTGACCAAGGCGGCGCTGGACGCCTTCCTGGACGGGCTCGGGGACTTCGACAGGCACGCGGCCCGCACCTGTCAGGAGACGGCGCGTGCGCTCGCGCTGAGCGCCTCCGAGGACATCGCCCACCGCGACATCGCGGAGAACTACTTCCTCTCGGGCGAGGAAATGGTCGCCGGGGAACGCGCGGCTTGGGGCATGCGCCGCGTCCCGCGCCCGGCCCAGCAGATCGTGCAGGACCTCTCCTGGCTGCTCGCCCTCACCGGCCCGTCCGTCGTGGCGATCGACCAGGTCGACACGCTCATCGCGCAGTTGGCCATCCAGAGCGACCCGGCCCTGGCCGGCGCGGCCGACATGAGCCCCGAGCAGGCGCTGATGCTGGCCCGGATGGCGGACGGCCTGATGGCGTTGCGGCAGACGACCCGGCGCACGCTCACCGTCCTCGCCTGCATCCCGAACTCGTGGACCATCATCAAGTCCACAGCCGCCGACACCGTGGCCGACCGGTTCCGGGAGACGCCGCCGCTGCGCCGCATCGACGACGCCGACCTGGCCCGGGCGATCATCGAGAAGCGGTTCACCCTCCGCTACCGGGAGGCGGGGTTCGTCCCGCCGTACCCGTCGTGGCCGGTGTCCCCGCGCGCCTTTGCCGAGGCCGGGGCGTTCACCCCGCGTCAGCTGCTCATCGAGATCGACGGGCACATCCGCGAATGCCTCGCCGCTGACGAGGTCCGGGAGATGACCACGCTCGGCGAGCCGCCCACCGCCGAACCCCGGGCGCCCCGACCCGCCCTGGTGGCCGCCACCGGCGAGGAGATGGACCGCTACGACGCCCGTTTCGCCGAGCTGCGGGAGGCCGCCGACGTCACCGGTCCGCTCCGGCGGGCGTCGGAGGACGAGGCGATGCCGCCGCTGCTCGCCGCCGGGCTCACCGCTTGGATCCTGGAGCGGGGCGACGCGGGCGAGGCGTTCAGCGTCGACCCGCCCCCGAGCACCGACCCGCCGCTGCACGCCCGGCTGCGGCTCACGCTCGACGAGCGCACCGAGGACCAGGTGCACTGGTGTTTCCGGGCGATCGGCGACGACCACCACGGCAACGCGGCGCTGGCCCGGCTTCGCAAGGCGTCGGTGGCCGCCGCCCTCGACACCGGTTCCGGCCGGCGGAAGCTGTTCCTGCTGCGCAACCGTGCCTGGTCGACGAGCGCGGCCACCCGCAAGGCGGTGGGCGCGTTCACCGAGGCGGGAGGCCAGACGCTCGGCATCGACGACGAGGACCTGCGCGTCCTCTCCGCGCTGCGGGTCATGCTCGCCGAGGCCACCATGGACCTGCAGGGCTGGCTGGCCGAGCGCCGGCCGACCCGGGAGCTGAAGTTCCTCCAGCACGCGCTGGCCGACGTGGACCGCTGGACCACCGACGGCGGACCGTCGCCGGAACCGACCGAGCCGGCGGCCCAGCCGACCCCGGCGCCCGTAGCGCCCGTCGTGGCCGCCGCGCCCGCTCCCGTGGCGGACCCGGCGTTCGTCGTCGGGCACGGGTACGACGACGGGGAACCCGTGCCGCTGGCGCTGGAGGCGCTGCGCAAGCACACCACGATCTTCGCCGGGTCGGGCTCCGGCAAGACAGTCCTCATCCGCCGCATCGTCGAGGAGTGCGCGCTGGCGGGCGTCTCCGCCATCGTGCTCGACCCGAACAACGACCTCGCCCGGCTCGGCGAGGGGTGGCCCGAGCCGCCCGCGCAGTGGCGCCCGGGTGACGCGGAGCGGGCCCGGGACTACCTTGCCCACACCGACGTCGTCGTCTGGACACCGCGCCGCAACTCGGGCCGCCCGCTGAGCTTCCAGCCGCTGCCCGACTTCACTGGCGTACGCGACGACCCGGACGAGTTCGCCGAGGCCGTCGAGGCGGCCGTCGCGGCCCTCGCGCCGCGCGCCATGGTCACCGGCCGGGCCACCCGGGCCCACCTCGGGCTGGCCGTGCTGCGCAAGGCCGTCGAGCACTACGGCCGGCGTGGCGGTTCCCGACTGCAGGGCCTCGTCGACACGCTCGCCGACCTGCCGGACGGGATCATCGACCTGGACGACGCCGACAAGATCGGTCTCAGCCTGGCACAGACCCTGACCGCCGCCATGGTGAACGACCCGCTGTTCGGGGGCGAGGGCACGCCGATGGACCCCGGCGTGCTGCTCACCCCCGCCCCCGGCAAGCGGGCCCGCGTCTCGGTGGTCAGCCTGG
>NZ_JAGPXV010000742.1:0-2657 GCF_018070405.1 Micromonospora sp. D75 | reverse complement strand
AATTGCGATCTTCACCCGTCGGTTGGCGGACCGGCGGAACCGGTCCCTGTTCAACCAGTTGGAACAGGTGAGCGAGCAGTGGATCGTCGAGGAGGAGGTGCCCTTCCAGACGATCTGGGGTATCCAGTTCGGCGTGACCGAGAGCGGATCGGTGCACTACTTCGGATCGTCGGTACACCTGCCGCAGCCCACCTCGACGTGGGTCGGTTGTGTGATGGACGACGACCAGCCCCCGGAGGAGCTGGTCGAAGCGCTGACCGTAGGGGTCCGAAAGGCCAGCGCGCTCGGGTACCGGGGCTACTGCTCCTTCGACGCCGGGATCGGCCGCGACGGCGCCCTGCGGGTCATCGACCCGAACTTCCGGGTCAGCGGGGCCACCACCTCGCTGCTGCACCGCAGCTCGCTGCTGGGCCGGCATCCGTGCGCCATGACCACGTTCTTCTCACTGGCCCCCGGCGTCGACGCCGAACCGATCCTCGCGCCGTTCATCGACCGGGGGCAGTTCGTCGTGTTCATGCATCACGACCCGGCGGAGACGGACAACGGCCCGCTGCCGGCGACCATCGTCGGCATGGTCGGGGCCGCGGACCGGTACGCCTGCGGCGTGCTGGTGGCGCAGATCCAGCGGGCCCTGGGCACCTGACGCGCCGGTCCGGGGCTCGGCTCCGGCGGCTCGTCATCCGTTCGCCGGCCCGGCCGCCCCCGCGGCGCCGGCCGGCGAACGGGCACCCGGCGGTGTCGGCCTCACATGCCGGAAAGTGCGGTACGCACAGCGTCCTCGGGGACGCGGGCGACCAGTTCGACTCCGCCCGGTCCGTCCAGGACGAAGGACAGGCCCGAGGTGGCCTTCTTGTCCCGGCGCATCAGCGTGATCAGCTCGTCGTGGTCGACGCCGCCGGGCAGCGTGGTGTCGAGCCCGTAGCCCGCCACCACGTCGTGGTGCTCGGCCACCCGGTCGGCCGGTATCCGGCCGAGGACGCCGGCCAGCCGGCCCGCGAAGACCGTGCCGACGCCGACCGCCTCACCGTGGCGCAGGCCGAAGTCGGTGGCCCGCTCCAACGCGTGCCCGAGCGTGTGGCCGTAGTTGAGGATGTGCCGCAGGCCGGAGTCCCGCTCGTCCGCGGCCACCACCCGGGCCTTCAACGCCACCGACGCGGCGATCTGCTCCGCCACCGGCCGGTCACGCAGATCACCGGCGCCGATGAAGTGCGCCCGGGCGATCTCCCCGTACCCGTTGCGCCACTCCCGCTGCGGCAGCGTCCCCAGGTGCTCGGTGTCGCAGAGCACCGCCCGGGGCTGCCAGTACACGCCCACGAGGTTCTTGCCCTCCGGCAGGTTGACGGCGGTCTTCCCACCGACGCTGGCGTCCACCTGGGCCAGCAGCGAGGTCGGCAGGTGGATCACCGGTACGCCCCGGTGGTAGAGGCCGGCGGCCAGCCCGACCACGTCCGTGGTGGTGCCGCCGCCGCACGAGACCACCGCGTCCGTCCGGCTCAGCCCGAACTCGGCGAACGCCCGGCAGAGCTGTTCCACAGTGGTCAGGTTCTTGTCGTGCTCGCCGTCGCGGGCCGGCACCACCCGGTGCGGCACGCCCGGGTCGGGCGTCCACTCCGGTGGCCGGGCCGAGACCACCACGACCCGCTGGGCGCCGATCCGCGCCACCTCCGCCGGGAGCCGGTGGCGTACGCCGGGACCGATCAGCACCGGGTACGACCGTTCCCCGAGTGCCACCTCGACGCGGGCCGGCTCGCTGGCGGGACGGTCAGGTACCGGCGTGTGCATGTGGTTGCTGCCTCCTCTGCGGAACGCGGGCCGGCGCGGTCGCGGCCGGGCTGCCCCGCACCATCGACAGGCGCAGCGCCAGCGCGGCCAGCGAGTCGACCTCCGGCCGGATGCCCCACCGATCGTGGGTGAGCTGCGCGTGGTGCGCCAGCAGGAACCCGGGAGGCGCCGTCGGGTGGTCGTGGCCCACCACGTCGGTCACCCGGTCCAGGTAGCGCTGCCACGCCACTGCCACGTCCCCGCCCAGCGGTAGGTCACCGGCCGACAGGACGATCTTCTCCGCCCCGGCGTCGGCCTGCGCGGCCAGGTCCCGCCGCTGCGCGCCGGTGAGCCGCTGGCTGCGTTCCTGCCAGTGCAGGAACAGGAACGCCAGGCGGTCGGCCGCCGGCATCAGCCCGGTCAGGTGCCGCAGGTGCGCCACGGCCAGCGGCAACTCGCCGCCGGCCAGCCAGGGCACGTCGCCGCCGAGCAGGGTGAGGGCCAGTTCGCTGCCCGCGAACGCGAGCGGGCCGCCCCGCGCGGGGTCGCGCACGACGTACCGGTCGCTGGCGAGGGACGCTCCCGGGTCGTACGCGAGCAGTCCCGCCCGTACCGCGTCGAGCGCGGCGGGCGCGGCATGGAAGCCGAGGCTCAGCCGCCCGGCGGGGGAGTCCTCCGGGTCGAAGAACCAGTCCATGCCGGGATCGGCCCGGCGGGCGGCGGCGACCAGCCCGGTCAGGACGGTGCCGACCAGCTCGGTCAGCCGCGTGCCCGGGCAGCCGCCGGCCGGTACGACCGAACGGGCGAACAACCAGCAGCGTTCCAACGACGGCACCTCGGCTGACGGGCGGGTGGAGCACGGGATTCGACGGTCCGCGGGGGTCGCCCCATCATCG
>NZ_JAGPXV010000741.1:0-2658 GCF_018070405.1 Micromonospora sp. D75 | reverse complement strand
TGTCCGAGGTGGACGGCGTGCTGGTGGCGACCGGCCCGGACGGCACGCGCTGGCCGCTGGTCGAGGTGTTCTCCGACCTGATCGCGGTGCACGCCGGTGACGCGTTCAAGCTGATGACCGACCGCCCGCACAGCCCCCGGGTGACAGTCGACCGGCTGGTGCTGGCGCGGGAGACCTGGCGCACCACGGTCGGGGCGACCGGCCTGGCCGACGCCGTCGACCAGGCGCGGCGCTACCTCGCGGTACGCCGGTGGCGGACCGCGCTGGGCCTGCCGGAGCGGGTCTTCGTCCGGGTGGCCACCGAACTCAAGCCCACCTACGTGGACCTGACCAGCCCGCTCTACGCCAACCGGCTCTGCCTGCTGCTGCGCGCCGCCCGGCGGTCCGGCGGCGACGACGTGACGGTGACCGTGTCGGAGCTGCTGCCCGCGCTCGGGCAGGCGTGGCTGCCCGACCGCGCGGGCCGCCGCTACGTCAGCGAACTGCGCCTGCACATCAGCGATTCGGCCGAGCCGGAGGTCATGGCGTGAACGAGACAGTGGAGCCGATCGCGATCGTCGGGCTCAGCCTGCGCGTGCCGGGGGCGGCGTCTGCGGAGGAGTTCTGGCGCAACCTGGTCGTCGGCGCCGAGTCGCTCACCCGGTTCACCCGCGCGGAGCTGCTGGCCCGGGGCGTCCCGGCGGAGCAGCTCGACGACCCGGCGTACGTGCCGGTGGCCGCCGTGCTCGACGGCGTGGACCGGTTCGACGCGGAGCTGTTCGGGCTGAGCCCCCGCGACGCTGAGCTGACCGACCCGCAGCAGCGGCTGTTCCTGGAGCACGCGCACGCCGCGCTCACCGACGCGGGCTGCGACCCGGCCCGCTACGACGGCGAGATCGGCGTGTACGCGGGCGGCAACGCCGACCTGTACCAGTGGCTCAACGTCCGGCGGAACCCGAGTGCGCTCGCGGACGCCGGTGAGCTGCGCGTGTCGCTCGGCAACAAGCCGGACTACCTGGCCAGCACCGTCGCGTTCCGGCTCGGCCTGCGCGGCCCGGCGATGACGGTGCAGACCGCCTGCTCGTCGTCGCTCGTCGCGGTGCACCTGGCTGCCGAGGCGCTGCGCAGCGGCGAGTGCGACACGGCGCTGGCCGGCGGCGTGTGCGTGGAACTGCCGCACGGCGTCGGGTACGTCGCCGACGAGGGCTACACCTCCGCCGACGGGCACTGCCGCCCGTTCGACGCGGACGCCGACGGCACCGTCTACGGCAGCGGCGTCGGCGTGGTCGTGCTCAAGCGGCTCTCCGACGCGCTCGCCGACGGCGACGACATCCGGGCGCTGGTCATCGGCAACGCGGTGAACAACGACGGCTCGGCCAAGGCGAGCTTCACCGCGCCGAGCGTCACCGGTCAGGTGGAGGTGGTCACGCAGGCGCTCGCGGTGGCCGGCGTCGCCCCGCGTTCGGTCGGGTACGTCGAGGCGCACGGCACCGGCACCGTCCTCGGCGACTCGATCGAGCTGGCGGCGCTGAGCACGGCGTACGGGCGGCGCACCGCCGAGCGCGGCTGGTGCGGGGTCGGCTCCACGAAGGCCAACATCGGTCACCTCAGCGCGGCCGGCGGCGTGATCGGCCTGATCAAGACCGTGCTGTCGATGCGGCACCGGCTCATCCCGCCCACCGTCAACCACGACCGGCCGCACCCGGACATCGACATCGAGGCGAGCCCGTTCTACGTGGTGTCCACGCTGACCAAGTGGGAGCCCGAGGACCAGCGGCCGCTGCGGGCCGGCGTCAGTTCGCTCGGCCTCGGCGGCACCAACGCGCACCTGGTGCTCCAGGAGGCGCCGCCGCGCGTACCCCCGGAGCCGGATCACGGCGGCGGCGAGCTGCTCCAGGTGTCCGCCGCGACGCCCGACGCGCTGGCCGCCGCTTGTGCCCGGCTGGCCGAGCGGCTCACCGGCGGGCCCGATGTGGGGCTGCGCGACGTGGCGTACACGTTGCGGGAGGGCCGGCCGGCGTACCGGCACCGGGCCGCCGTCGTCGCTGTCGACCGGGCCCGGGCGGCGGCGGCGCTCACCGACCCGAAGCGCCGGGCCGCCGGGGACGCCGCGACGCCGCCCCGGGTGGGTCTGCTCCTGCCCGGGCAGGGCGCGCAGCACCCCGGCATGGGCGCGCACCTGGCCGCTACCGAGCCGGTGTTCGCCGCCGCCGTGGACGAGTGCGCCGCGATCCTCGGCTGGGACGCGGGCGAGATGATCTTCGACGCCGGACCGGGCGCGGACGAGCGGCTGGCCGGACCGGCGGTGGCGCAGCCCGCGCTGTTCGCCGTCGAGTACGCGCTCGCGGCGCTGTGGCGGCACTGGGGCGTCACGCCCGCCGCGATGATCGGCCACTCCGTCGGCGAACTGGTCGCCGCCACGGTGGCCGGGGTGTTCGACCTGCCGGACGCGCTGCGGCTCGCCGCCGCCCGGGGCCGCCTCGTGCAGGCCGCGCCGGAGGGCCGGATGCTCGCCGTGCAGCGCGGCGCCGACGAGATCGCGCCGCTGCTGCCCGACGGTGTCGCGGTGGCGATCAGCAACGGCCCGCACACCTGCGTGGTGGGCGGCGCGCCGGAACCGGTCGCCGCCGCCGAGGTCCTCCTGCGCGAACGCGGCATCGGCTGCACGCCGCTGCGGTC